>JAUNBN010000067.1 GCA_030527085.1 Oscillospiraceae bacterium | reverse complement strand
GATATAACTCTATACAGGAGCTTCAATAATCTGCGAACACAGCAGCTAACGGAGAACAGAAAATACCGAGCAATCACAGAAACTATGTTTTGTAATGAGTCCTCAAGTCCATATACACTCGAAGACGAAATAGAAAAAAGGCTGCTCATCGAACAACTGAATAATGCTCTTAAACGGCTCACGGATGAAGAACAACGTCTCATCTATGAGCTTTTTTATTTGGGCATAAGCAGGAGGTCGTTGGCGCAAGAGCTCGAGATTTCACATACGGCGCTTGGAAAAAGGTTGGATCGGATTATTGCGAAGTTGAGGTTATATATGAAAATTTAAGAAATCTGGTTTCCACTACACCTGTTTTCGTTGTTTATACAGTAGAGGGACTTTTCAAGACCTCGGAGAACATTGAAAACAGAATAAAGCCAAACCAGATACATCAACCCTCGTGACTCGGAAGGGTCAGCCGCGTGAACGGTGCGCTTGCGATCAACACCGCGTTCAGACCGCCCGAAGGCATACGGGCGACAGGCCACGAAAGCGAGGGCGACAATGGTACACCTGCACAGCCACAGCCTCAAGCAATGGGTGCAGCTCGGAGAGAACCTCGGAGGGGTGAGAATCCCGTGGAGCGGACAAGCCATCCGCCGTCTGTTTTGGTAGAAAAGCATATACAAAAAGGAGTTAACACAAATCGGGCGGGACAGTCATCTCTTAAGTACAGAAAAGAACCGGCGCTCTGGCCCGCCCGATATCCCCAACAATCGAGGTGAAAAAATGAATTGGATGACGATAAGGACCCTTGCCGCTCATCTCAAAAAGAGCAACCCAGACACACAGATCGGTGAGAATACGATACGGACTCTCGTAACCATCGGCTTTCCCTGTGTGCGCATCGGCAATCGGGTATTGATAAACGCCGATACATTCGGGGATGAACTCAATGCATTTGTCGTGCGACAAAGCAAACGCCCAATCAGCCGCAGTGCTGCAGGGAGGTAGCTCGATATGAAGCCTCGACCTCTATTTGACAAAAGCGGAAAGCTGAACGGTTATCAGCTTCGCGTCTACGTCGGTGATAAGCCGGATGGAAAAAAGGATATCGTTTCGCGCAACTGGAGATTTGATCCCAAGCTTGCGCCATCAAAAATTGAAAAAGAGTTGCTGCGTCAGCAGTTGATCTTCGAGGACGAGGTGCTTTTAACAGATGAAGCTGCAAAACGCGCTGAGGATCCGCTGTCGCATGAGAATAGAAAGCCGTCAACACCGTCAGAAGAGAATCGGTATACATTTCGCGAATTCAGCGAGTTTTGGCTGTCCGCGCAGTATAATCTAAAAAACAAAACCATAGACACATATGAGTCAAAGATAAAGCGTCTCAATGAGCGCTTCGGAGACCTTCCGTTGGATAAAATAGGTCCTATTGAGATCATCGGATTTCTCAAAAGCCTGCGGGAGGATGGGGCAAATAAGCGAAACGGAAAACCGCTCTCGATGAAATCCGTGCGAGAATACTACGTACAGCTCAAGTCGTTGTTTGATGACGCCAGCGGGTGGCACAAGCTCGAGGAAAATCCTATGGAAAGCGTACAAATACCGAAAGCCAAGTACACAAAAATCAAAGCGCTGTCCGAGGAAGACGCAATGGCTTTCTACAATGCACTTCTCGAACACGCCGAAGCAAAGTACCGCGCGTACTTTCTCATCTGTTTGCAAACAGGAACACGCAGAGCCGAAGCGGGAGGGCTCTGCTGGCCCAAAGTCTTTTTTGACAGCAACACCATAAGGATAGACTCAACCGTGCAGTACAGCCCGAAACACGGGGTCTTTGAGGAAACGCCCAAAACAGAGTCTTCCGAGCGCACGCTCAAAATCACGCCTGAGATCAGAAAAGCCCTGCTCGAGCTAAAAGCGACCGATGATCATATCCGCACCACGATTGGCGCTACGTGGAATCCGAAGGGCTATATCTTTACATCAAGCGACGGCGGCCCGATGCACCCGAACACGCCCTACACATGGCTTCAGCGGTTTCTCAAGCGGCATGGCTTGACGCGCTGCTCCGTGCATCAGCTCCGCCACACGAACGCCACGCTGTTGATGGCGAACGGAATAGACGCCAAAAGCCTGATGGGGCATCTCGGACACACAAATATATCCACGACCGACAAGTATCTCGATTTTATTTCGGAGAAAGAGGAGCTCGTGGCTGACACAATGACCAACCTCTTTGAGCAGAAGCTTTGAGAGGGTATCAAAAAAGCGCGGCAGGGGCCGCGCCGGTGCTTGGATTATTCTGAAATCAGAGAAAAAGCTTTGAAAAAAGTTGGACTCTCAGTTGGACTGGAGTTGGACTCTTGATTTTTTAAAAAAATAAAAACCCCGCAAACGTCCTAAAAATGGGCATCTGCGGGATTTTTGCGTTGGTGCGAGTGACGAGACTTGAACTCGTACGCCATAAGACACACGCCCCTCAAACGTGCCTGTCTGCCAATTCCAGCACACTCGCATAGCTTTTTCCGAAAGATATTATATCACCCGGCTCGAAAAGTGTCAACGCCTGTTTTTTATGGGAGTGTCCCACTGCGTGGATTCTTTTACTGTCTTTCCCCCGCCTACGGCGGGGGAAAGACAGCGTATTACACGCCCTTGAGCCACTCCCTTTTTAGCGTTGAGTGACCCTTTCGCGTGGAATTTACTCTGCATTCACACGCTTGCCGCACCCTGGCGGGAGCGCTCCTTTTGCGCGCTTTTATTTCTCCCTTATACTCTCAGCAAGGCCGCGTCCGCGCTCGCCTGCAGACACCTTTTCAATCAGTATTCATCCATTCCTCAAAGAAGCTGTAGCCGCTCTTGCCATGGGTTTTGGTGTAGTAGAGCGCCGTATCCGCGCTCTTGTAGAGCTCCTCGTAGCTCCTGCCGTCGCGCGGATAAACGGCGGCGCCGAGGCTCGCAGAAACCTTCGTTTCGCCGCCCAGGTCAATTATATCCCGCATGGCGCCGGAAATGCTCTTAACCTTTGCAGCCAGGTCTGAGGATTTCGGCATATTGGGCAGGAATACCATAAACTCGTCGCCGCCTATACGGGCTGAGAGGTCGGTGGAGCGGGTGAGAGTTCTCAGGCGCTCGGCGAAGGCCGTAAGGGCCTTGTCGCCCGCGTCGTGCCCCAGGGAGTCGTTTATCTGCTTGAAGCCGTCGAGGTCGAGCATTATCAGCAGGTGCATCGCCTGAGACGAGCGCTCCAAAAGGTTTTCCACGCGGCGGATAAAGGCCTTTCGGTTCAAAAGGCCGGTCATGTCGTCGTGCTCCGAGCGTGCTATGAGCTCCAGCTTCTCCCTTTTCTCGCTGTCGATGTCCGTAAAGAGGATATACGCCTTTATTTCCTGCGTGTCGGGGTAGGGCGAGAGGTTGACGTTTACGTTTATCCAGGAAATCTCGCCGTCCGAGCGCGCGCAGCGGAAATCGAGGTCTACGTTTCTCAGCCCGTCGAAATAATTTCCGATAAGGCGCTCGCGAGACATAAGCTGCGTGAAGGCGGGGACGTCGTCCTTATATATATGAGTGTCCACGAAGGCTTTGGCGCACTCCCTAAAGCTGCTCCTGTTGGTTTTGACGAAGCTTTCGGCTATCGCGCCGTAGACCCCCTCGCACCTGTCGAGAGTGAGGTTCCATTCAAACATTGCGTTGTGCTCTCCGCTCAAAGAGGCTATCCGCTGCTCCCAGAGCGTAAAGGTCTGCTCGCGGTCGTGCTCCTGTGTGCAGTCGTAGTAGGAGATAACGGCGGTTTTGGGGCGGCCGTCGGCTGAAAAGAGGGTGGTTGAATTGTGGCGGTACCAGCGGGCGCCGCCCACATGCATCTCAAACTCTATATCCGCCGTGAGCGGGCTCTTCCCCGAATTGATATCCTCAAAGAATTTACGGTAGCGCTCGCGGCTGCCTTCGGCTACCCTGCCGAGGGCGAAGCTTCCGTCCGGGATGCTTGAGCCGCCCTCCTCAATCTCGTATCTGTAAACGTGCCTGTCGCACTGGCTTACCACTATGCGGAAGAGCTCCTCGCTGCTGCGCAAATCCTCAGCGTGAAGCTTGGCGGCGTCGGCCAGCCTGCGCTCAGTCTCGGCCTCCTTTTCGAGCTGGCGGCGGCTGTCTCTTTCAAGAAACAGAAAGATGATAAGAGCCAGCACGAAAAAGACCGCCAGTATCTCCATGGGCTCCAGCGCGTTGCGGCGGTTGGCTCTGATTTCGGCGTCGAGCTCGGCCTGGTCTATTATGCTGAAAACATACCAGTCGTTGGCGGGTATCTGCGAGCTTGCGAGCGGTGCGGCCGCGCCGACCCTCGCCTTGCCCTGATAGGTGTAGGAGAAGAAATCAATCTTCCCGCTCAAAAGGTCCTTAAAGCCCGCCTCGAGGTTGTCGTAGCCCTCAATAGCAAGCTCGTCGGAGAGCTCAAAGAGGCTCACGCCCTCTAAATCGTCAAACTCGCTGTCAGCGCTCACCACGATATTTCCCATGCCGTCGGCCAAAAATGAATACCCGCTGCCGCCGTATTTCTCGCTGGAGAGCAAGCCGCCCAGGCTCTCCTCGTAAACTATGCCGAAGAGCACACCGCCTACCTGCCCCTCGTGGTAATAGGGTACGGCGAGAACAACGCCGTCGCGTCCGGTGTAGCGAAAGACGGCGTATTCCATCGAGGCCTCGCCGCTCAGGGCCCTTTGAAAATATACGCGGTCGCTGATGTTTATACCGTCGCCGTAGTCTATAACAGAGCCGTCGGCGCGGGCCATGAAAATTGTGTCGAAGCCGCTGACTGACGCAACGCTCTCGAGCGATTCGGGCGAAAAATCTTCTATGGATACCGCGCGGTACTCCAAAGAGGCGGCCATGGCTCTGAGCGTTTCAGACTGCCCGCCTATAACGCCCGCTACTGTCGCCGCCTGCTCGCGGGCGCTGTTGATAAGCACCTCGCGGGCGCTCTCATAGGAGCTTCTCTCCGAGCGCGCATCGGCGACCAATACCGCCATCACCAAGCCGGTGAGCAGCAGACAGATAACCAATATGGACAGCGCGATACGCAGTCTTAAACTCATAGATCCGCCTTTCGGTAGAATAACAGAGTGTTCTATTTGCACGCTTTTTTAACATCTCACCCGCCTTCAGCGGGGGAACCGGGGCATTAAACACACTCTTGGGACACTTCCCCTGCATTTAAACCTTTCGGTAAAATAAGCCGCGCTCAATCTAAAAATTCATTATATATATTATTTGTGTATTTTTCAATTCAAATCATAAAAAGGGAGTGTCCCGTCGCCTGAAGTTTTAATCGTGACTCCGCCTTCGGCATTGGATACGGCGTTTCACACGCTCGATTTTGGTACAATCGCCGCAAAATAAGCCCCGCAGTTTTATTTCGCGGGACTTAACGGCATAAGCGCCGGCGGTTCAGACGTAGAAACGCCGCCTTATCTCGTCCTTGAGACGCTGTCTGCGCCTGAGCAGCAGGGCTATAACGGCGAGCAGGGCGCAGGGCAGCGCCACATAAACAGACCAGTTTAAACCCAGGCTTCCCAGAGCCCAGAGGTCTATGATTATCTCGAGCGCCAGAGCCAGCAGCCCCGTTATAAAAAGACAGAGAGCGAGGGTGCCCAAAAGCCCGCTCACGCGCCCGCTCTCGCAGAGCAGGGCGATGGTGATGGCTGCGACGGCGGCCGAGAGGCAGATGGGCAGGCCCAGCTGCAAAAACCAGCTCCCGCCCGCGAGATGCTCGATGAGCCAGACATAGCCCGTTGCGGCGGCAAAATCGAGCGCGAGGCAGACAGCCGCGCTGAGCTTGGGAAAGTTTACCGGCACGAGCACGACCACGAGCGCGAGCGCCAGCGCACCGACTACATACAGCGACCAGCTCAAGCCGCCGCCGACGCCCACGGCGTCGTAAAAGAGGGTTATGGCCGCGGGAATAAGCGAGGCCATGAGAGCAACGAAGGTGAAAATCCGTTTATCGAGCTTTCTGTTAATTGTTTCTATGCGGCGGGGGTAGGGGTAGCTGCGCTTTGAAAGCGGCTCCGCCGCCGGGTTTATAACCTCAACGCCGCACAGGGGACAGCGCTCCTCGCTGTCCTCCAGCCTCACGCCGCAGTTTACGCAATAGGACATTTTGGGGCCTCCTTTATACCGTCTCGCGCTGGTTGCTCTCTATCGTGACGGGAACTCCCAGCTCCACCAGCTTTGTGAAAAACAGGCGCTCAAAATCGCTCTCCTGAATGGTTCTCGTAAAGTTTAAATACAATGTACCCTTGTAGCTCGAGGCCGCGCAGATTACTCTGTTGCGCGCGAGCGGGCCCAGAATGAGATCCATTCTCGTGACGTGCCGCGCCATCTCCGCAGGCAGGCGCATGTCGCCGAGGTTTGAGAGGGAGGTTGTGGACAGCCTGTCGCCCACAAACTCGTAGACCAGCTTCATAAGGGCGTTTTTGAGTATGAGCGGCGTCACGCGCAGAAAGGGGTTGCGCTCGGTTTTAACGTTAGTGGCTATGCGCGCCGCCATCTTCTTTTTCGTCACCTCGAGGCCCATGAAATAATGAACCTCGCTCAGTATCTCGTCAAAGCTGTAGTGCCCGTAGTTCGGGTCTATGCCGGGATTCACATAGTTTGAAAAGTTGCGCTTTGTTTTAACGCCGAAGAAGCGCCTCAGATTTACGGGCACGTTCACCTTAACGGGCTTGAAGCTCCCGCGTCTGCCCGCCCTCTCGCGGTACTGAAGCTTCGCGGCGGCGTCTATCAATACGGCGGCGATGTATTCGGTGAGCGAAACGCCCTTTTCCTTGGCGCGCTTCAATATTTCCTCAACGGGCATCTTGCCCGTCGTTATATGGATAAATCCGTCGGGCTCGTCCGTGCCCTTGATGAAATAGGCGCTTGTTTCGGCGCGGCTCATTCCGATTTCGCCCGCGGCTCCGGCGAAGCCGTCGGCGTATTCCTCGGGGCTGGGGGTCTGGCTGCAGTCGAGTATTTCCTCGTCGCGCGGGATAACCGCGCCCTTTGCCAGACGCAGGTATTCGGCCACGAGGGTCTTTAAAAAGCTGAGTCCCCCCGTGCCGTCTGCGAGGACGTGAAAGACCTCGAGCGCTATGCGGTTTTTGTAG
>JAUNBN010000066.1:4702-7131 GCA_030527085.1 Oscillospiraceae bacterium | reverse complement strand
TCACCACCACCTGCTGCCAGATAGACTTGAACAAGCTCTTTAAGGGCGGCTTTTCAACGGGTCACGGCTTCCTGCGCGAGCCCAACGATATAAAGTCCGCGGCAGCCCTCGCCTGCATAGCTATCCAGAGCAACCAGAACGACCAGCACGGCGGCCAGAGCATACCCAGCTTTGACTACGGCCTCGCGCCCTATGTCCGCCGCACCTACCGCCGCCTTTACGGCATGAATCTCGCCAAGGCCCTTTCGCTTACTACTGAGGAAGAGGTGGACTACACAAGCCTCATAAAGCCGATGGTCGAGCGCTTGAGCGAGAGCGTTTCCTGGCCCTGTCTGGACGCCACCACAAAGGAGTATTACGAGGCCGAGGCCGAGGAGCTGAAGGCTCTTGGCAAATACAGCGAGGAGCAGATAAAGAAGGCCCAGCGCCTCGCCACACAGTACGCCAAGGAGGAGACGGAGCGCGACACCTACCAGGCCATGGAGGCGCTGGTACACAACCTCAATACCATGCACTCGCGCGCGGGCGCGCAGACGCCCTTCTCATCTATAAACTACGGCACCGACACCTCGCCCGAGGGCAGGCTCGTTACGCGCTGCGCCATGGAGGCCACGGAGGCCGGCCTGGGCGCGGGGGAGACGGCCATCTTTCCGATTCATATTTTCAAGGTCAAGGAGGGCGTGAGCTTCAATCCCGGCGACCCCAACTACGACCTATTCAAGATAGCCTGCCGGGTTTCGGCCAAGCGCCTCTTCCCGAATTTCAGCTTCCTCGACGCGCCCTACAACCTCCAGTACTACAAGCCCGGCCATCCCGAGACCGAGGTCACCTATATGGGCTGCCGGACGCGCGTCATGGGCAATATCTACGACCCGAGCCGCGAGATAGCCTACAGCCGAGGCAACCTGAGCTTCACCTCCATAAACCTGCCGCGCCTCGCCATAAAGGCTGCCGGCAACCTCGAGACCTTCTTCGAGTCGCTAGAGTACGAGATGGAGCTGGTCTGCGGCCAGCTGCTCGACCGCTTTAAGATACAGAGCGCCAAACACGTCTACAACTTCCCCTTCCTGATGGGGCAGGGGGTCTGGCTGGATTCCGAGAAGCTCGGCCCGAACGACGAGGTGGGCGAGGTCTTGAAGCACGGCACGCTCTCGCTGGGCTTTATCGGCCTTGCGGAAACGCTGGTAGCCCTTATAGGCAAGCACCACGGCGAGGACGAGCAGGCGCGCACTCTGGGCCTTGAGATAATCTCCTTCATGCGCGACTTTTTAGACCGCAAGAGCCGCGAGCACACTTTAAACTTCTCGCTGCTGGCCACTCCGGCCGAGGGGCTTTCCGGGCGCTTTGTGAGGCTCGATAAGAAGAAGTACGGCGAGATTAAGGGCGTTACCGACCGCGATTACTACACGAACAGCTTCCACGTTCCGGTCTACTACCCCATCTCCGCCTTTGAAAAGATTAAGATAGAGGCCCCCTACCACGCGCTCACCAACGCGGGACACATAACCTATGTTGAGCTGGACGGCGACACCGCCTTGAACCTCGAGGCCTTCGAGCGCATAGTGCGCTTTATGAAGGACTGCGGCGTGGGCTACGGCTCCATAAACCACCCCGTTGACCGCGACCCCTGCTGCGGCTACAACGGCATAATAGGCGACGAGTGCCCCAAATGCCACCGCCACGAGAACGAGGGCGAGGTGGGCTTCGAGCGCATACGCCGCATAACGGGCTACCTCGTAGGCACGCTGGACCGCTTCAACAACGCCAAACGCGCCGAGGAGGGCGATCGCGTCAAGCACGGGCTGGGCGCCCCGGCGGGAGACGGTAATGGCCAGGCTTAGGCTCGCCGGAGTCGTGGGCGACAGCATAACGGACGGCCCCGGCCTTCGGACAACCGTTTTCGTGCAGGGCTGCCCCCACGCCTGCGAGGGCTGCCACAACCCCGAGACCCACTCCTTTGAGGGCGGTTATGAGGGCGATACCGAGGAGTTGCTGCGGCAGATAGCGAAAAACCCCCTGCTCTCGGGCGTTACCTTTTCCGGCGGCGAGCCCTTCTGCCAGGCCGGGGCGCTGGCCGAGCTGGGAGAGGGAGTCAAGGCGCTGGGGCTGGAGCTCGCGGCCTACACGGGCTACACCTTCGAGAAGCTTTTGGGCTCCGGCAGCGGGGAACAGAAGAAGCTGCTTGGCCTTCTGGACGTGCTCGTGGATGGTCGTTTTGTGCTGGCAGAGCGCAGCCTCGAGCTCAAATTCAAGGGCTCGCGCAACCAGCGCATACTGGACGTTCAAAAATCGCTAGAGCTCGGCGATGCCGTTTTAATGCTCGACGGCCGCTGGGATTAAAGCAGGCTCGCTTTAAAAAAGACTTGAGCTGTGTTCCTAACCCGCCTTTGGCGCAATGTCATCAAATCAGGGTATCTCCCCCCGCCTTC
>JAUNBN010000066.1:0-4692 GCA_030527085.1 Oscillospiraceae bacterium | reverse complement strand
AACCCAATGCCCCCGAGGGCTTTTTTCACGCCCCCTCTTTTTACTAAATATAGCGGTTTTTCCCCTGTTTTCGCGGGGTGCGGACGCTTCCCTTTGTGTTTCGCTTATGGTATAATATTATCTCCGGCGGCGCGCTTTCAGCGCCGACTAAGGCAAAAAGGAGCTACCTGCTTGAACGCATCCGCCAAGGCCGCTTCAAAGGCGAAAAAATACACAAACGAGAGCATCTCCATGCTTAAGGGAGCCGACCGCGTGCGCAAGCGGCCCTCCGTAATCTTCGGCTCGGACGGACTTACGGGGTGCGAGCAGAGCGTCTTTGAGATAATCTCGAACTCGCTCGACGAGGCCCGCGAGGGCTTCGGCGACCGCATAATTATAACCCAGTACGCCGACAATTCTATTGAGGTCGAGGATTTCGGCCGCGGCATACCCGTGGATTTCAACGCGCGCGAGAACGAGTACAACTGGAAGCTGCTCTTCTGCGAGCTCTACGCCGGAGGCAAGTACGACAACCTCTCGGGCAGCACCTACCAGTTCTCGCTGGGCATTAACGGGCTGGGGCTCTGCGCCACACAGTACTCCTCGGAATATATGCTCGTGGAAATCTTCCGCGACGGCTTTCGCTACAATATAAGCTTTAAAAAGGGCGAGCCCGTCGGCGAGATGCAAAAAGAGCCCTACAAGGGGCGGCGCACCGGAAGCCGTATAAAATGGCGGCCTGACCTGGACGTCTTTACGGATATCGCCATACCCGAGGAATACTTTGAAACCATGCTGAGACGCCAGAGCGTAGTCAACGCGGGCGTCACCTTCTGCTACCGGCGAGAGTCGGCCGCGGGCGGCTTTGACGAAAAAACCTTTTACTACGAAAACGGCATAGTAGACCATTTGTCGGAGCTGGCGGGCGAGGACGCGCTCACGAGCGTGCAGTTCTTGAGCGGCGAGCGCCGCGGCCGTGACCGCGAGGACATGCCGGACTATACGCTCAAAATGCAGATAGCCTTCTGCTTTTCCAACCGCGTTCAGGCGCTGGAATACTACCACAACTCGAGCTACCTCGAGCACGGCGGCTCGCCGGAAAAGGCCGTCCGCTCCGCCTTCGTCTCGCAGATAGACGCGCTTTTAAGGGAGCGCAAGCTCTACAAGCGCGACGAGAGCAAAATAAGCTTTACGGACGTTGAGGACTGCCTCTGCCTCATCTCCTCCTCCTTTTCGAGCGTCACGAGCTATGAGAATCAGACAAAAAAGGCCATAACAAACAAGTTTATAGCCCAGGCGATGACGGATTTCCTGAAGCGCTCGCTGGAGGTCTATTTCATCGAAAACCGCGCGGACGCGGACAAGGTAGCCAACCAGGTGCTCATAAACAAGCGCAGCCGCGAGAACGCCGAAAAGACGCGACTCAATTTAAAAAAGACCCTCGCCGCGCCCACGGACATGCTCGCGCGGGTGCAGAAGTTCGTGGACTGCCGCACCAAGGACCTCGAGCGCCGCGAGATATACATAGTCGAGGGCGATTCGGCTCTTGGAGCCTGCAAGCAGGGGAGGGACGCCGAGTTTCAGGCCATAATCCCTGTTCGCGGCAAGATACTCAACTGCCTCAAGGCCGAGTACGGCAAGATATTCAAAAACGAGATAATAACCGACCTCATAAAGGTGCTTGGCTGCGGCGTCGAGGTAGCGAGCAAGGCGAATAAAGATCTCTCGAACTTCGAGCTTTCCAACCTGCGCTGGAGCAAGATAATAATCTGCACGGACGCGGACGTTGACGGCTTCCAGATAAGAACCCTTATTCTCACGATGCTCTACCGCCTTACCCCTACGCTCATAAACGAGGGCTATGTCTACATAGCCGAGTCGCCGCTCTTTGAAATCAACACCAAAAGCAAGACCTATTTCGCCTACAGCGAGGGCGAGAAGGCCGCCGTTTTAAAGAAGCTCGAGGGCGAGAAGTGCACAATTCAGCGCTCCAAGGGCCTGGGCGAAAACGAGGCCGAGATGATGTGGATGACTACGATGAACCCCGAGACGCGCCGTCTTATAAAGGTCACTCCGGGCGACGCCGCGGCGGCCTCGGAGATGTTCGAGCTGCTCTTGGGCGACAACCTCGCCGGGCGCAAGGAGTATATAGCCGTACACGGCAGCGAATACCTCGACGAGCTCGATTTAAGCTGATTATTAACGGGGAGTGGCTCAAGAGCGTGTAATACGCTGTCTTTCACCCGCCTACGGCGGGTGAAAGACAGCGAAAAAATCACGCGGTGTGACACACCCTATTAACGGAGGCCCTTAAGACTTGGCAAAGAAGAGCAAGAAAGAAGAAGCGCCCCGCCGCGCTGTGGGGATAAACGCCGAAATAGAGGGCGCGGGCAGCGTGGTGGAAACGCCCGTCAGCGAGACGCTCAGGAAGAACTACATGCCCTACGCCATGAGCGTTATAGTTTCGCGCGCCCTGCCCGAGATAGACGGCTTCAAGCCCTCCCACCGCAAGCTGCTCTACACCATGTACAAAATGGGACTGCTTACAGGGGGGCTCACGAAATCCGCAAACGTCGTGGGCCAGACCATGAAGCTCAACCCGCACGGCGACGCGACGATTTACGAGACAATGGTGCGCCTCGCGCGCGGCAACGAGACGCTGCTGCACGCCTATGTCGAGTCCAAGGGCAATTTCGGCAAGGCCTACAGCCGCGACATGGCCTACGCCGCGCCGCGCTACACCGAAGTGAAGCTCGCGTCCATAAGCGGAGAGCTCTTTTCGGACATAAACAAGGACACCGTAGACTTCGTAGAAAACTACGACGCTACAACGACGGAGCCCACCCTGCTGCCCGCCACCTTCCCAACGGTTTTGGTAAACTCCAATATCGGCATAGCCGTAGGCATGGCGAGCCAGATCTGCTCCTTCAACCTCGCCGAGGTCTGCGAGACGGTAGTGGCGCTCATTAAAAACCCGGAGCACGACATAGCCTCCACGCTGAAGGCTCCGGACTTTGCCGGAGGCGGGCTGCTTATTTACGACGAGGCCCCCGTGAGGCAGGCCTATGAGACCGGGCGCGGCACAATAAAAATACGCTCAAAATACGAGATAGTCAAAAACCGCATTGAGATAACCGAGATACCGCCCACCACGACCGTAGAGGCCATAATGGACAAGATAGCCGAGCTCGTCAAGAGCGGCAAGGTGCGCGAGCTCTCGGATATGCGCGACGAGACCGATTTGCGCGGCCTGCGCCTCACGCTCGACTTGAAGCGCGGCGCGGACGGCGAAAAGCTCATGCAGAAGCTCTTCCGCCTGACGCCGCTCGAGGACGGCTTCTCCTGCAACTTCACGCTGCTCATAAAGGGCTCGCCGCGGCTTTTGGGCGTGCGAGACATTCTGAATGAATGGATAGACTTCAGGCGCGGCTGCGTGCGCCGCCGCGCGGCCTTCGACCTCAAAAACCGCAGCGAGAGGCTGCATCTGCTCGAGGGCCTTTCCAAAATCCTGCTGGATATAGATAAGGCGATTAAAATAGTCCGCGAGACCGAGGAGGAAAAAGAGGTAGTCCCGAACCTAATGATAGGCTTCGGCATAGACGAAACCCAGGCCGAATACGTCGCCGAAATAAAGCTGCGCCAGCTCAACCGGGAATACATACTCAACCGCGTCGGAGAGAGTGAGAAGCTCAGAGAGGAGATAGCCGATTTAAAGGATATCCTCGCAAGCTCGAAGCGCGTGGATAAGATAATAATGCTCGAGCAGGCCGAGGTAGCCAAAAAGTACGCGCAGGCGCGCAAGACAAAGATTATCTACGAAACGCCCGAGGCTTATGTTGAAGAAGAGACGGCGCTGCCCGACTACCCCGTTACGGTGTTCTTCACGCGCGAGGGCTATTTCAAAAAGATAACGCCGCAGTCTCTCAGAATGAGCGGCGAGCAGGCGCTGAAAGAGGGCGACGAGATTATTTACAGCCTTGAGTGCCGCAACGACGCCTACCTGCTCTTCTTTACGGACAAAGGCCGCGCCTACAAGAGCCGCGCGGCGGATTTCGCGGACGGCAAGGCCAGCGCCATGGGCGACTATGTTCCCTCCGAGCTCGAGATGGAGGAGGGCGAGCGCGCGATAGCCTGCATAGCCGCGAACAGCTTCGAGGGCCATCTCATCTTCTTCTACGCCAACGGCAAGGCCGCCAAGGTGCCGCTGGCTTCCTATGAAACCAAGACGAATCGCAAAAAGCTCACGGGCGCTTTCAATATAAAGTCGCCGCTCGTCGCGGTCTACCGCTGCGAGGGCGAGCGGGAGTTCGGCCTGTTTTCCGACTCGGGCAGGCTGCTGCTGGCCAGCACGGCGCTTATTTCCGAAAAGCAGAGCCGCGACACCCTCGGCGTTCAGATAATGACGCTCAAAAAGAACACGAGCCTCGCGCGCGCCCTGCCCGCCGAGGCGCTGGAGCTTGCAGACGCGAAGCGCTACCGCACGCGCAACCTGCCCGCCGCGGGCGCGCCGCTGCGCGAGGAGGACAGGGTCCAGCAGCTCGAGTTTCAAGCTTGAGGACGCGCCCTTTTCCGCCCGGCCTTAAGCGGGGCGCTTGCGCGGATCCAATCGCTGCCTTCCCCGCTTTCTCGGAACGCGCTCCAGCCCGCTCGCGCTCTGGTAATATTGATTTTTTCTCCGCCGCTGATATAATAAAGACGCCGCCTTTTAAAGAG
>JAUNBN010000065.1:6432-7143 GCA_030527085.1 Oscillospiraceae bacterium | reverse complement strand
GAAGCTCCCCCCGCTGTGCAAGCCCTGCTCCGTCGTGGGCACGATAAAAGAGGACATCGCCGCCAAGACCGGCCTCGCCGTAGGCACCAAGATAGTCGCCGGTTCGGGCGACCAGCAGGTGGCCGCGATGGGCGCGGGCGTTATAAAGGACGGTGCGGTCTCGCTCACCATAGGCACCTTCGGCCTGCTCGCCATCGGCCTCGCCAAGCCCGACTTCTCCGCCCTGACGGGCATGATGATACCCTCAACCCCGGCTCTGGGCGTCTTCCAGGTCGAGGGGCCGCAGGTGTCCGGCGCCACCTGCTACCGCTGGTGCCGCGACACGCTCTGCGCCGAGGACGTTGCCGAAGCCGAGAAGCAGGGCATAGACCCCTATATCCTCATGGGCGACAAGTACATCAAGCAGTCCGTGCCCGGCTCTAACGGCACCATCTTCTACTCCGCCCTCTTCGGCTCGGGCTACCCCACCTGGGACACGAACGCCACGGGCATGTTCATAGGACTGCGCTCCACCACCACCAAGGCGGACATGGTTCGCGCGGTAATGGAGGGCATAACGCTGGAGTCCCGCCACATACTCGAGTCCGTAATGGCGGCCGGCGTTAAGATGCAGGACGTTATAACCCTCACCGGCGGCGCCTCCAAGTCGCCCGAGTGGTGCCAGATTATCGCCGACGTTATGGGACGCACCGTCCGCACGCTCAACGTCCC
>JAUNBN010000065.1:0-6422 GCA_030527085.1 Oscillospiraceae bacterium | reverse complement strand
TCCCCGACGCCTCCGTAGTGGGTGCGGCAGGCCTCGCTGCAATCGGCGCGGGAGTCTACAAGAACCTCGACGAGGTAGTGGAGAACATGGTTCAGTTCGGCGAGACCATAGCCCCCATAAAAGAAAACATCGAAACCTACAACAAGATTTTCAAAATCTACAAGGACTGCTACTACGGCCTCAAGAGCAAGGACGTCTTTACCCAGCTCGCGAGCCTCTAAAAGAAAAGCGGGAGCGCCCCAGCTGCGCGCTTTTTCGCTGTATCTCCCCCGTCTTCGGCGGGGGAGATACAGCATAATACCCGCTTTAGGGCCGCTCCCGAGCCGCCGCTCTTCTTGCTTTTCCGCCCGATTTTATATATACTGGCATATACGGGCTAATCATCGAACGAACGCAGGAGGCTTAAACCTTGCTCAACAGAGAAACGTCAAAACCTCTCTACGCTCAGGCAAGAGATATTCTGCTCGAACGCATAGAGTCCGAGGAATACCTCCCCAATACAAAAATACCCTCCGAAAGCGAGCTCTGCGCCGAGTTCGGCATAAGCCGCATGACGGTGCGCTCGGTTATTACGGAGCTTGTTCGCGACGGGCGGCTCTACCGCATTCAGGGCAAGGGCACCTTTGTGGCCGAGCCCAAGATAATGACGAGCGGAACGGGCTATGTCGGCATTCGCGAGCAGCTCGAAAAGCAGGGCTACGAGGTCAAGACCGAGGTTGTGGAGTTCAGCTCCCTCTCCTGCCCTCCCTCCTTAGCCAAGAAGATGGAGCTCTCCCCCGGCGAGATGGTCTACAAGCTCATAAGGCTGCGCTCTGTCAGGGATGAGCCCTTCAGCATGCACACGAGCTATATACCCTTAAGCCGCTGTCCCGAGCTCGACAAAAAGGACGTCTGCTCAGAGCAGCTCTGCGCGGTATTGGACGAGGAATACGGGCTTAAACGCGCGAGCGTCAGCGAGACGCTGGAGTCCGCGCTCGCCACGGAGTCCGAGGCCAAGTTTTTGGGAATCAAGCGCGGCTATCCCCTGATTCTGCTTCGCGACAAGATATACGATGCCGACGGCCGCATATTTGAATACAGCAGCGTGGTCTTCCGCGGCGATAAAATGAAAATCCATCTGGAATATAATTCCTGAGCTTTGCTTTCATTATTTTCAGCCGGGCAGCGCGGTTTTTGGGGGCGCCCGGTCTCTGACGCCTCGCATTAAGCGGGGTATGCGCCACATTTACATAACTCAAAGCCCGCCGGCAACCGGCGGGCTTATGGTTTCAAACCCTGTCGCGCGGCGAGTCCTCTCCGCGCGGCTCTGGGGCCAGGGGCCCTGCGCCCTCCTCGAGCGCGGAGTCGAGATCCGCGCGCTCCCTTATGAGCAGCGAGCGCAGGGCGCCGGCGAGGTTCACGGTCTCCTCGTAGGCCCCGCCGCCAAACTCGCTCAGGGCCCTCTCCAGCTCCTCGAGCCCGCGCTCGTTGCCCTTAGAGAGCTTTTCCAGCAGCTTTTCGGTGGAGCCGCCGCTCGCCGCGGTGAGCTCTATATTCATATCCGTCATCGCTTTAGCCATGCCGGAAACTCCCTTGTCGTCGCCGTCGGAGGCTTTGAGCAGCGTGTCGGCGCTCATCCAGATGCGCTTGTATTCCTCGCGGCTGTCGCTCAGGGCGCGCTTCAGAGCTTCGTCGCGCGAGACCTCCATAATCTTTTCGGTTGAGAGCATACCCATCTCGGCGGTCTTGTGTATCGCAATAAGCAGCTGTTCGTTGGCGCACATAATTCATCAACTCCCTATGGTTTTAATAATAATTATATTGTGCCTCGCGGCGTTGAAATAATACCCGCGTTTGTGCTACAATTTCCCGGTACGGCTTTACGCAGAGAAAAGCATGAAAGGGCGGCGAAGGAATTGCTTAAAAACGCTATTGTAGGACAATCGGGAGGGCCTACCTCGGTCATAAACGCGAGCCTCGCGGGGGTGTTTAAAACCGCCCGCGATTTGGGCCTTACTCATATCTACGGCATGCGCAACGGCATAGAGGGGCTGTTGAGCGAGCGCTATGTTGATTTGGGAGACTATATCAAGAACGACGTGGACATAGAGCTGCTGAAGGGCACGCCCTCGGCCTTTTTGGGCTCCTGCCGCTACAAGCTGCCCCATCTCGACAAGGACGAGGACATATATAAGAAGCTCTTCGGCATACTCGAAAAGCTGGATATAGGCTATTTCTTTTATATCGGCGGCAACGACTCGATGGACACGATAGCCCAGCTTGCACTCTACGCCGAAAGGATAAACTCCGAAATACGCTTTATAGGCGTTCCCAAGACCATAGACAACGACCTCGTTATAACCGACCACACCCCCGGCTTCGGCAGCGCGGCCAAATACGTCGCAACCTCCATAAAGGAGATAATCCGCGACGGGCGGGTCTACGACAATAACGCGGTCTCTATAATCGAAATTATGGGGCGCGACGCGGGCTGGCTCACGGGCAGCGCGGCGCTCTCTACCGGGCCGGACTGCAGCGGGCCCGACCTCATCTACCTGCCCGAAATTGTTTTCGATGTTGACAGCTTTATCTCCCGCGTTGAGGAGGTGCAGCGCGCTCGCCGCTCTGTAATCGTCTGCGTCTCCGAGGGCATACGCACCTCGGACGGCAACTACGTCTGCGAGTACACACACGACGCCTCGCGCACGATAGACGCCTTCGGCCACAAGCAGCTCACGGGCACGGCCAGGGTTCTGGGTGACGTTGTCAAGGAGCGACTGGGCTGCAAGGTCCGCGCGATAGAGTTCAGCCTGCTGCAGCGCTGCGCGGCGCACATGCAGTCCGAAACCGATGTTAAAGAGGCCTTCCATGTAGGCGTAGCCGCCGCCAGAGCCGCCATGGACGGCGAGACGGGCAAGGTCATAATAATAAAGCGCGAGGGCGAGGAGCCCTACCAGAGCACTATGGGCAGCTGCGACGTTCACCTCATCGCCAACTACAAAAAGGACGTTCCGCGCGAGTGGATAAACGAGGCGGGCGACTATGTTCTCGAGGAGTTTATAAGCTACGCGCGCCCGCTCATCTCGGGCGAGACCACGCCGGTAGTCGTGAACGGGCTGCCGCGCCATATAGAGAATATCTGAATTCAGCCGCTGAAAAGGAGCGCGAAGCGAAAGAGTATGTATCAGCTTAAGCGGGCCTGGGCCGAGATAGACCTCGATGCTGTCGAACACAACTACCGCGAGGTAAGGCGGCTCACCGGAGATAAGGTTAAAATAATGGCCGTGGTCAAGGCCAACGCCTACGGCCACGGCAGCTCGCAGGTCTCTCGCTTGCTCGAGAGCTGCGGCGCGGATTTTTTCGGCGTTTCCAATCTGATGGAGGGCATAAGCCTTCGCCGCGCGGGAGTGGAGAAGCCCGTTTTGATTTTGGGCTACACGCCGCTCGACAGCGTGCGCAGGCTATATGAGTTCGACCTCATTCAGACCCTTCTTGACCGCGACTACGCCAGGCTGCTCGCCGAGGCCGCCGCGAGGGAGGGCTTTACGCTTAACACTCATATAAAGCTCGACACCGGCATGAACCGCATAGGCTTCCGCGACGAGGGGGACGGCGAGCTCATAAGCGAGGTCTCCCGCCTGTGCTATCACCCCAATTTAAAAGTGAGCGGTATTTTCACCCATTTTGCCGCGGCCGATGAGGAAACGCCTCAAGCCGAGGCCTTTACACGCGCGCAGCACGGCCGCTTTATGGAGGTCTGCCGCGTGCTCGAGGAGAACGCCTACAGCCTCGACATACACTGCTGCAACAGCGCCGCCACGGTCTTCTACCCCGAGTTTCACCACAGCATGGTGCGCCCGGGAATAATCCTCTACGGCTGCTCGCCCACCGGCAAGCCGCTGAAAGAGATAAGCCTTAAGCCCGCGATGAAGCTCATGTCCGCCGTGGAGCTGGTAAAGACCGTTAAAAAGGGCGAGAAGATAAGCTACGGCTGCACCTTCGAGGCTCCGCGCGATATGAGGGTTGCCAGCGTGCCCATAGGCTACGCCGACGGCTACCCCCGCTCGCTCTCGAACCGCGGCTTCGCCTTCGCCAGGGACAAGATACTGCCCATAGTTGGGCGCATCTGCATGGATCAGCTCATGCTCGACGCGAGCGAGGCGAACGTAAAGCCCGGCGACCCCGTCGCCTTCTTCGGCGGCGACAGCCCCATTGAGATAGAAACGGTGGCCGAGCTCACAAACACCATAAACTACGAGATTATGTGCGGCGTGTCGCGCCGTGTGCAGAGGGTTTATCTGCGCGGCGGGCAGATCTGCGAGGTCGAGGACTACACCCTCTGAGGTAAAAATACGGCAAAGTCAAGACCACCCCTAAGAGGGGTGGCTTGACGAGCGGCCTAGAAGGCCGTAATACAGCCGGCGCCTAAATGACGCTGGCTTTCACTTCGTTCAAGCCACAGTGGAATGACTACTTGCTACCCTTGAAAGGGTTTTCGTGCTCTTTTTACTCAGGCTGTCCTCAATCTGGTCATGCTTTTCCTGCTCTCGGATATATTTTTGAACCGTTGCAGTATTTATCCCTACCGTACTGACGTAGTTCCCTGTTGCCCAGAAGTTTCTGTTTCCGAACTTGTATTTCAGATTCGCATGCCTCTCGAAAATCATCATCGCACTCTTTCCTTTGAGATAGCCCATGAAATGGGAAACACTATACTTCGGGGGCATGCTCACGAGCAGATGTATATGGTCGGGCATCATGTGTCCTTCGATAATCTCCACTCCCTTCCATTTGCATAAATCTTTGATTATCGTCTGTATGTCCCTGCGAAGTTCCTTGTAGATTATCTTTCTGCGATACTTCGGTGTGAAGACTATGTGGTATTTACATTCCCATTTTGTGTGTGCTAAACTGTTTGCCATAAGCTTAATGTCCTTTCGTTTGTTAGTTGGTGGCTTGAACACTCACTATTCTAACTTCCGTTGGGACATTTTGCTTAAGCTTTAATCCCACCCGCATAGCGGGCGGTTTTTGAGCCCCGTCGCTTCGCAACGGAGCTCTTTGCTAAAGCATAAAAAAGCGGCGGGGCAATTGCCCCGCCGCCGTTTTCGCCCTCACCCCTCAAGCGTCTCGACTATCTCCATCGCGCTCAGAACCTCGAGTGTGGCCTCGCTCAAGCGCTCGCCGCTTTTAAGCTCGGCGGTGATGCAGCTCTTGCCCTTTGGCGTTATAAAAATCCTGCGGCGCTTGAGCTTGATATAAGCGGAAAGGTCGAGTTTGTCCAGACTGTCCGTGTAAAAAATCAGCGCCTCGCGCGCGCGCGCGCCTACCTCGTAGACAGAGCGCTCCTCGGCCATAGCGCGAATGAGGGAGACCTCGACCAGCGTCCGCGCCTCCTCGGGCGGCTTGCCGAAGCGGTCGCGCAGCTCGAGCAGCACGTCCTCGGCCTCCTCCTCGGAGCCTATCGCGGCTATGCGCTTGTAGAGCTCTATGCGGCTCTCGTTGTCGCCTATATATTTTTCGGGCAGGTAGGCGGAGACCGCGAGGTCTACCGTACACTCAATTTTGGGCGCGCGCTTCGGGGCGCCGGAGGCCTCGTCCACCGCCTCGGCGAGTATCTTTAAATACGCGTCGTAGCCCACGGCCTGCATGTGTCCGCTCTGGCGCGCGGAGAGCACAGAGCCCGCCCCGCGTATCTGCAAATCGCGCATGGCTATTTTGAAGCCGGAGCCGAAGCTCGTGAAGTCCTTTATGGCCGAAAGGCGCTTTGTAGCTATCTCCGAGAGCGCCTTGTCGCGCCTGAAGGTGAAGTAGGCGAAGGCGCGCCTCGCGGAGCGGCCCACGCGCCCGCGTATCTGGTAGAGCTGCGCTAAACCTAAGCGGTCGGCGTCCTCTACTATAAGGGTGTTGCAGTTGGGTACGTCCACGCCGGTCTCTATTATTGTGGTGCAGACCAAAACGTCGCACTCGCCGCCCAGCAGCCGCCGCCAGACCTCGGAGAGCTGCTCCTCGCTCATGCGCCCGTGCGCCGTCTCTATTTTAAGCTCCGGCATGAGCTCGAGCAGCCGCGCAGCGCGGCGCTCTATGCTGTCCACGCGGTTGTGCAGGTAGTAGACCTGCCCGCCGCGCGCAGTCTCGCGCCTTATCGCGTCGCAGATAAGCCCCTCGTCGTATTCGACCACATAGGTCTGAACGGGGTGGCGGTCCTCGGGGGGCTCGTCTATAACGGACATATCCCTGATTCCGGTGAGCGCCATGTTGAGCGTTCTCGGTATCGGCGTGGCGGAAAGAGTGAGCACGTCCACGCCGACAAACTTCTGCTTGAGCTTTTCCTTATGGGCCACGCCGAAGCGCTGTTCCTCGTCCACGATAAGAAGCCCGAGGCGCTTGAATTCTATATCTTTTTGCAGCAGGCGGTGGGTGCCGACGGCTATGTCCACAGT
>JAUNBN010000064.1 GCA_030527085.1 Oscillospiraceae bacterium | reverse complement strand
AAGAGGGTCCGCGCAAACCCCGCAAAAGCCTTTTGTTACTTTTCGGCACGAAAAGCAAATGCAAAACAGCATCCCCAAACAAATAAAAAAATACTGACAAGAATAAAGAAAGGAAGTGGAGAAATGACAAGCTACGGGCTCTTGGACGCGGCGCTGGCGCTGCTCCTGACAAACCGGGGTCTCGCTTCGGAATACGTCGAGTACGCAGCGCCGCTGATAAATATGCTGCTGGCAGAGACCTTTGAGATAAACAACAGCCTCAGGCTTTCAAAGGGCCTCGCCGAGCTCGAAGCGCCGCCTTGTATAAGCTCGCTCGAGGAGGAGCTGCCCTGCGAGGAGGAGCTTCTTCGCTCGGCGCTGCCGCAGGGCCTCGTCGCGAAGCTCATTATGGACGACGGCGATATGTCCCGCGTCGCCTATTTCCAGAACCAGTATGTGAACGCGGCGCTCGACGCGGGCAAATACGCCGCGAGGCCCATCGAGGACGTTTACAAGGACGGCGAAGCATGAAGCAGGTAAACAACAGCTACCGCAGCGCTTCGCCGAGCAAGCTCACCGTAAGCGAGTTTCGGGGCATAGACCTCTACAATTCGCCCGCCAACGTCTCGCCGCTGCGCAGTCCCGAAGCGCCCAACATGATACGCGACGTTCCCGGCAAGGTGAGAAAGCGCATGGGCTACCACAAAGTAAAACAGTACGCCGCGCGTATAAACGGAGTCTATCAGTATCACGCCCCGGGAGGGGGAACGGTGGAGCTGGTACACTCGGGCGACAAGCTCTACGCGGGCGACACGCTGCTCAGCAGCGCGCTCGCCAACGTCCGCTCGAGCGGCTGGCAGCTTGGGGGAAAGCTCTATATCAGCGACGGCAAGGCGCTCGTAGTCTACGACGGCGAGAGCCTTGCGCCCGCGAGCGCGGGAGCCTATGTTCCGAAGCTCAATATCTCGCGGCGGCCCTCGGGAGGGGGCACGGCCTACGAGGGGCTGAACCTTTTGGGCGATATGTGGACGGAGAGCTTTCTGGCCGACGGCGCCTCGAGCGTTTATCAGCTGAGCTACGACGGTCTGGACTCAAGCTTTGTAAAGGTGGAGCTGATGCTCACGGACGAGGTCTGGACGGAACAGACTCAAGGAACGCACTACAGCTTCGACGCTTCGCTCGGGAGAGTTACCTTCGTGAGCGCGCCCGCCGTTTCGCCCGCCGATGGGGCGGACAATGTCCGCGTCACCGTTAAAAAGAGCCGCCCGGAGTATCTCGCGCGGATAAACAAATGCGATATGTCCGTGCTCTATGGGGTAAACGGCAGCGCGGACCGCCTCTTTGTTACGGGCAACCCCGACTTCATAAACTACGACTGGTATTCCCAGATGAACGACGCGAGCTATTTCCCGGTCAGCAACTACTGCATACTGGGGCTGTCAACCCGAGTGCTGGGCTACTCGATAATTGAGGACAAGCTGGCAGCGCACAAGGCGGGTGACGCGGACGGGCGCAACGTCGTGCTGAGAATGGGCAAGCTCGAGAGCGAAAAGGCTGCCTTTCCGGTTGTGAACACGCTTCAGGGCGCGCCCATAGCCTCGGGACACAGCATAGCCTACCTCAAGACCGAGCCGCTGTTCTTCTCGCAGTCCGGCGTTTATGCCATAACGCCCGCGGACGCGAACGCCGAGCGCTACACTCAGAACCGCTCCTTTTTCATAAACGGGGCGCTGGAGGCCGAGCCGGACAAGGACGAGGCCTGCGCTGTGAGTTTCAGGGATTTCTACGTTCTCGCGCTGGGCGGCAAGCTCTACATACTCGACAGCCTTTTAAAGAGCTACGAGAGCGGCGCGCCATATTCCACCCATCAGTACGAGGCCTTTCTCTTTACGGGCATAAACGCCCGGGTGCTGTACGTGAAGGACGGGGCGCTGCGCTTCGGGACGGACAGCGGCGCGATAATGGAGTTCTACACAGACCCCGAGGACGTGGACAGCTATAACGACGAGGGCGAGGCCATAGAGGCCTACTGGGACACGCCCATGCTCACAACGCAGCAGTTTTACACCAAAAAGAGCTTTCGATACCTCGCGCTCAAAACCCGGCCCGCCAGCGAGACGAGTCTGAGAGTGAGCGCACAGATACGCGGAGTTTGGACGCCTCTCTTTGAAGAGAGCGCGGCGCTGAGGTACCTGCAGTTCTCAAAGCTGAGCTTTTCAAAGCTCTCCTTTTCCTGCGACGCCACGCCGCGCGCCATAGGCCGCAAGCTGAGGCTGCCGAAGGTGGACAAGATACGCTTTCGCTTTTCAAACGCCGTCAAAAACGAGCCCTTCGGAGTTTACGATTTCGCGGTCGAATATTCGCAGGGCGGCAGGATAAGGTAAAAAAATGAAGGAGATAAAGAATGGACGCTTATAAAATCACCGAGGCCGAGCTCTCGGGCAAGGGAGTAGTGGGCCTGGCCGACACGCCGCGTCTCACAACCGAGCAGATGCAGCAGAAGTTCGATGAAATAGCAGCGGAGGTGATAATCCCGAAGCACAACTCGCTGGTAGACAAGCTCGAGACGGATTTCGCTACGAAAACCGACGTCTCAAACGCCGTTTTCGAGAGCCGCTCGAGCGATATGACGAAGGCGGTCTACGATACTGACATGGATGGGGTAGTGAACGACTCGGAGAAGCTGGGCGGCGAGCCGCCCTCATACTACGCCGCGGCCGAAAACGCGCTTTCGAGCTACGAGAGCTCGCTCGAAAGCTACGCCGTACTGCCTGCGGGAACTACGATATATAAAGACCTTGAGGATTTGACGGATACTCAAACGCTTGCGGACGAGACCGAGGCGCTCATCACCGGCGCCGAGACCCTGAGCGAGGTAGAGTATACGATAATAGAGTACAGCGGCGCGGCAGCCGCGGTGCTTGCGAGCGAGGCAGGTTCTGTCAAGCGCGTTCACGCGCTTGCGGGAAGCGGGGACAACGTCAAATTTACCGCGGCCGCCGACTTCCTCGAGGGCGATGGTTTCAGCGTGAACGGCGAGGTGGTCCAGTGCGGCACGGCCGACGGCGAGGAGCTGCCCGAGGGGTATTTCAAGAGCGGAGCGGTGCTTGTCTGTTTCAAAAGCGGAGATAAGCTAAATTTTAAACCGGGCGGCTCGGTATCAGCCTTGAAGGTGCAGTCCTACGCCACCGAAGCCGCCCTTTTGGCCGATACGCCCAAGGATGGGACGATAGGGGTAGTTACCGAAACACCTATAACTGAATGGGTGTTCAGCACAACGCAGCCGACGACGAGGCAGGACGGCTCGGAACTAAGTGGCGGAGAATTGTGGTTTAAGTGCGGCATATCTTCTCCCGCAGCCCGGAACGTTCTCAAAAAAAACAGCGCGTGGGTCTACCCGAATTTGTGTTATCAATATGTTTCGGGCGTATGGATATCGAAGCTATCAAAAACATATCAGGACGGAGCGTGGATGGAGTGGAGTAAATATTTATATGATAAGGGCGACGAGTGTCTCACAATAGGCGGTGGCGGGTGGACTGCGAGTGGTTTTATATGGGGCAGCAACGACCCTAATCCGGGCTTAGTAACAAAAAACGCTGACCATATGCTTATTGGCTGCGCCAGCGGAGCAAAAACCACGGTGGTTGGTAAATCTGCTCTTATAGACGTAAGCGGATATAGGACATTAAGTTTAATTTATGATGTTGTCACAGCAGGGTCGGGGTCTAATAGTGTCTTTCTTAATGTGGCGTCCAATAAAGAAGCTTTCCATACCTCATCCGTAGCCATGGCACGACATAATTATCCTGCTGTTGGGAACGATTATCTGCTTACTGGTGACATAAGCGCAGTAAATGACAGTTATTATATAGCTGTGAGCACATATGACAGCGGTGGCACGCTGACTATTAGAGTTAAGGAGGTTTGGTTATCTTGAAAACGGTTTATATAGATAATGACTTTAAATGCTATACGGAAAATGCCGAAGGCCGAACAGCTATCGAAACTGATTTTTTCGACGGCAAGTGTAAGGCCTATATCGAGGGCCACCGCTTTATTCCCGAAGGGCAGAGCTGGACGCGCGAGGACGGAGTGGTGTTTGAGGGCGAGATGATATCGCCTTTTAAGGACAGCGCTATTCTGGAAGCCGCGCAGGCCGTCTACGAGGAGCTTGCGCCGGTCATAGACGATTTGCTCGTAGCGGTCTGCTCGTGAAAGTGAGGGGCTTTGCGGCGGCGCGCACTTTTCGCTGCGTTCTCCTCGCCGTAGGCTGGGAAAACACACGCGCCTTTGGACCGCTTCATAAAATGAATACTATACAAAAAGGAGTTAGAGATGACAAAGACGGAAGAGAGGCTGTCGAGGCTCTACGCCGCGGGCAGGCTGGACGCCAACGCGCTCGCAAGAGCGTCCGCACTGGGGCTTGTGAGCGCCGCCTCGCTCGCCCTTATACTCGAACAGTGAATTTAAGGGAGCGCGCCAAAAGCGGGTATTTGGGGCTGTATTTCCCCCGCCGAAGGCGGGTGGAATACAGCGAAAAGCGCGCGGCAGAGGCACTACCGAATTTTAGCGCTTACGCCGCATGGCTGGACTACCTTATGCTGAGAGGTCGCGTGGACGCGCGGGGGCTCAAGCTGAGGCTGAGAAACAGACTGATAAGCGAGGCGGAATACCGTGATTTAAAAGCGAGGAGGTAATGAAAACCGTGAACGAATGGACGGCCGTCGGGGTGCTGGTGACCCTGACAGGCCTTTTCTTTGCGCTCTATATGCCGCTTGAAGCGAGAAACAGGCGGCAGGCCGAGCAGAGGCTGGAACTGGAGCGCAGATTGAGCTGCGAGCGCTCCGAAAGTGAAAAGGAGCTGCGTGAACTGCGCGAGGAGCAGAAGCGCGCTCTGATAGAGAACACCGAGGCGACGACCCGGCTTAACGCCACGATAGGCCACCTCGCGGACAGCTTCGCGGAGCTCAAGAACTCCAACGCCGACAGCCACCGCAGGCTCTGGAACAAATGCTCCGAGCTCGAGGGTGAGCTCGCCGGACACGAGACGCGCCTGAGCGTGCTCGAAAATGAAAGGGGAAAATAAAGAATGACAGAAGCGATAGATCTAACGGCGATTATTAACGCAGTGCTGGCGCTCTGCGCCGCGCTCATAACAACCAGGCTGATACCCTGGCTCGGCTCAAAGCTCGAAAGCGAGCAGCAGGAGGCTCTCGGGTTTTGGACGGACGTCGCGGTGCGCGCCGCCGAGCAGTATTTCGGCTCGAAGGCAGGCCAGGAAAAGAAGGCCTATGTAATGAGCTTTTTAGAGAGCCGCGGCTTTACGGCGGACGACGCGCTCATCGAGGCAACGGTCTGCTCGCTCTTCGGACTGAGTGCAACTGTGACCGAAAATTCCGAAGGCTCCTCTGAGGGGGAGTTTTAAAATGGCGCGCTTTCCGATGCAGAAAATAGGGATTACCGCAGGCTACGGGCCCTACACGGTAAGCGGCGTTCGCAAGCCGCACTACGGCTGCGACATATGCAGCCAGAGCAACACGAACGTAGTCGCCTGCCACGCAGGCAGAGTGGTGCTCTCCTGCTGGGACTCGGCGGGCGGCAACATGATAGCGCTTCAGGGGCCCTTCAACGGCAAGTGTGAGATGATAACGCGCTACGCCCATCTGGCCTCGCGCCGCGTTTCTCTGGGACAGAGCGTTGCCGAGGGCGAGGTGATAGGCGTTCAGGGAGCTACGGGCAGCGCCTGCTTCGGGCGGCATTTGCACCTCGAGACCTGGCTGGTGCCGATAGGCTACAGCTACAATTACGCCGGGAGGGTTGAGTATTCCGTTGACCCTTTAAGCGTCCTGCACGTCGTTTCAGGGCAGCAGTTCGTTGCAGACGAGGACACCTTCTACCTCGGCGGCATACCCGAGCCCGAGCCGGCGCCGCAGGGGCTCATAAGCCTGCCAAAAGGAGCGAAGCTAAAGGTTCAAAACGGCGCTGTCAGGCTAAGACTCGTGCCCTTTACCGAGTATACGCCGCTCACCGCTAATGCCTCTGACAGAAGCCGCGATACTCTGGGTGAGTTTTTCAGCGAGACGGAATTTGACGCGCTTATGTACTGTGAAAGCGAAACGGCGGGGGCAAAAAACCGCTGGGCGCTCATCGAAACCCCGCTCGGCGAGTGGTGGACGGCTCTTATAGAGGGCTATACCTCGCTCGAGGGGGCGGGGGATTTAAAAGAGGAGGCAGAGAGAGAAATAGCGAGCCTCGCCGCCTGCCGCGAGGCGATAAGCGCGGCGGTGGCGCTGCTCGAGCCCTACATGAAAAAGGAGGATTAAAAATGGACTACACAGGGCAGCTTCGCGCGGCTCATATAGCCAGGATGAAGCAGCA
This sequence comes from Oscillospiraceae bacterium, assembly GCA_030527085.1. Classification (GTDB taxonomy): domain Bacteria; phylum Bacillota; class Clostridia; order Oscillospirales; family Ruminococcaceae; genus JAUNBN01. The sequence continues at coordinate 891 of JAUNBN010000064.1, read as the reverse complement.
GTACCTCGACGCCATTGAGGCGGCGAGACAGGACTACGAAAAGGAGGAGCGTGAGCATCAGGAGAGCGCCCGCGCGGCCTATGTTGAGAAAATGACCGATTTACGCGACAGCCCCCAGCAGCTGCGCTCGCTGGGGCTTTCGGGCGGGGTAGCAGAGGAGGATATCTATTCCATCTTCGCCGAGTACCGCGCGAGGTATGAGGAGCTGAAGCAGAAACAAAGGGAGTTTACCGAAGAATATCAAAGGGAGGTATCGCGCCAGCAGCGCCTCATGGACAACGCGGTAGCCGAGTATAACGCGCGCATAGCGCTCGAGGACTATAAGCTCTCGCAAAAGAGCGAGAGCGCCTCATCCGCGGGCTCGGGCAGCTCACGCTCGAGTTCTTCGCGCACTTCCTCGAGTTCCAAGTCCACGCGCTCGGGGTCCTCATCCTATGGCGGCTCGCGCTCCTCTAACGCCAAAAGCAGCTATATCCCTTCCGGCTCCTACGGCAAGGGCGGGGTGAGGTAGGCAAGAGTTCAGACAGAGCGCTTTTACCACAGCGCTTACCCCGCTATTTGACTGCTTTCGTGATATGTTTAACGCCCCGAGGCTGAAAGCCCCGGGGCGGTTTTTTGTTCTGGTTAAAACTGTGCGCGCAGCCTCAACACGAAAGCAAAAGCGCAAGCAGGCGTTAAGAACAGGAATGGATCAAAGGCGGGAGAAAGACAGTAAAAAAGCACACAAAAGGGGTACGCTCTTAAAAAAACGCGCACGGAGGCCTTAGCCTTAAAACTAAGCGGAGACGCAGCGCGCCCTTGACCTTAAACCTGACCATGCGGAGCATAAACGCAAAAAGGGTAGTGTCAAGAATTATGCGCAAAAAGGTTTGCAGGCTCTGAGGGAATGAG
>JAUNBN010000063.1 GCA_030527085.1 Oscillospiraceae bacterium | reverse complement strand
GGGGAGGATCGGCGCGCGTAAAGAGATAGAGTTAGCGACAGAAATGCGAAGGTGCACACAAAAACCGGGTGCGCGGAAAAAGAAAACGGGATGTTCCTCCACAAAGCCCTGGGCGGATGAGGACGGAATCCTTCATATCGGTTTATACGAGTTTTTATTGAACCAGGATTCTCTGGAGCTGTAAGCCATATAATGTTGAGGGCAGAAAGTTAAATGTGAAAACCGCGATTTTTCAAAGCTCAAAAAACACAGGTGGTGAGTTTTACCCTAAAACCCTCTATATTTGCCCCTGAAGGGGGGACAAACAGCAAAAACCGCCGCAAAATGCGGCGGTTTCGTGGTTGCGGAGGCAGGACTTGAACCTGCGACCTCCGGGTTATGAGCCCGACGAGCTACCAACTGCTCTACTCCGCGATATCTGCGCGGGCGCGGTTTCTGCGTCTGCGCTTTTCGCGCTCTTTTTGAGGCGCTTAAATATTATATATTCTTTAGCCTGTTTTGTCAATACCTAGCTGAGGCTAATCTCACCGAAAGATAGTTCATCCTCCTCATCGGGCCCGAGGGAGACGCCGTCGCGCTGGAGCTGGCGGTTTACTATTTCCAGCGGCTCGAAGAAAATGCTCTTGCGGCGCCTATCTTCAGCGTCGGGAGCAGCTTCGCCATCCTCCTCAAGCTCGCCGAGCAGCAGCTCGTCCTCGTCGCCCTCGTAGTTCACATTGAAATCAATAAGGCCCTTTTTCTGCAAATAATAAACCGTGAAAGCCGCCGCCGCGCCCAGCGCGGCCGCTCCTATTAGAACACTGCCGAGTTTTTTCATTTATGTAAGACTCCCTTCCCGCTTTGCTTGGTAAGAGTATATACCCGCCAGAGGGTCGCAAGGCGGCGAAAGAGGTCGAGTGTCTCGCTTCAGCTTATGAGCGTCTCGAGGCCGAGGATTATCATGTCGTCCAGACCGTTCTGGCGCTCGTCTGTGCTGATTTGCAGGGATTCATCCTTCATGTCCTCGCGGCTGCCGAGCTCGGCTGCGGCGTCTACGACTACGGTCATTATCGTGAGCGCTTTCTTGCGATAGCGCGCGGCTACCGTGTATAGCGCGGCAGCCTCCATCTCGGCGGCTATAACCCCGTAGTCCGCCCAGACTCTCGGGTCGTAGCCGCGCTCGTCGGTGTAGAGGTGGTCGTTGCAGATTGTGTTGCCGACAAAGACGCGCATATTCTTCTCAAGGGCTATATCGTAGGCGCTGCGCAGCAGCGAGAAGTCCGCTATCGGTGCGAAATGCCCCTTGAAGATATGGTCGTTGAGCGCGGAGGTAGTACATGTGGCCTGTGAGAGAACGATGTCCCCCAGCTTCAGGGAGTAGTCGTAGCCGCCCGCAGTGCCTGTGCGTATCAGCCTTTCGCAGCCGTATTCGGTGCAGAGCTCCGTCGTGTAAATAAGCACGGAGGGGATGCCCATGCCCGTGCCCAAAACGGAAACGCGCTCGCCCTTGTATTTTCCGGTAAAGCAATATGCCCCGCGCAGCTCGCTCACACATTCGGGCTCCTCGAAATAGGTCTCGGCTATGTATTTCGCGCGCAGCGGATCGCCGGGCAGCAGTATTCTTTCGGCTATCTCGCCGGGCTTTGCGGTTATGTGCATGCTCATGATAATTACCTCTGCTGTTATTAAGCCGCCTTGACGCGGTGTTTTGATTATTATAGCAAAAGCGCTCAAAAGTGTATATCTTAAAGCACTGAAGCTTTGAAACGCCTGACTTGCCTAATAGCCGTACTGCTCGCGCAGGGATTCGACCGCGTAGGCGTTTACGATGGGTATCATCGTGAGGCCGTGTTCACCCTCGCGAATTATTTTGTAAAGACAGACTGATTTATCCAGTGCCCCGGCCAGGCCGTCCGCGTAAAGCGGCCCGAACTCCGAGATGTAGTAGTCGTCGCAGCGAAAGACCAGCATGTAGCCGCAGTTCTGTTCCAAAAGATAGTTTACAAGGGTCTCCAGGTCGCAGGGCGTGTCGGGATAGATGGGGTTGGGCGTATCAAGAGGCACGAGATGTCCGTGGCCGTAGGGCGTGACGGCGCGGACCGGCATGGCCTCCAGCGTGAACTCCAGCCATTCGATGTCTGAGGTGTAGGCGGCCTCGAAATACACGCTGTCGTCCGCCTTGAGAAAATGCGCATTGCGCCCGTAAAGCTGCTTTATAGTCGTTCTCGTCTCGTCAAGTGATATCTCGAGCGCCGGGGAGGTAAGAGCTCTTAAGGAATAGGGCTCCTTTGTGTTGAAAAGGACAAAGGCGCAGACGGCGAGACAGGCGCCGAAGCCAAGCAGCGGCCGGCCTCGCAGAGGTTCCTCTGGTGCGCCGGGCTCGGTGAGCAAAAAGAGCGAGCAGTAGAGCCAAACGGTAACGATATTGTAAAAATAGCGGAACATAGAGGGCAGCAGCTCGCCCTCGGTCTCGATGCGGCTGAAGTCGCTCGTATAAGCGTAGGCCATAGAGAAGAAGTAGATAACAGTGAGCGCCAGCACGCAGAGGCCGTAGACTGCAAGCCTTTTTCGCCTGAGCCCCCGCGCGAAGAGCGCGCTCAAAAGCGGGAGCGCGGCCAGCAGCAGCACCGCCGCCAGCAGGCTCATGGAGACGAAGAAACGCCCGTCGTTAAGGGTTTGGGCCCACATCCTGCGTATAACGTCCGCAAAGAAGGGGTCTTTGCCGTTTATTATATCAAAAAATCCGTACTGATAGGATTCCGAGACTGCGGCCTCGACGGGGCTTGCGGCGACGTGGGCGCGCCACAGGAGATGGGAGGCGAGGGGCGCGGCGGCAAACAGGAGCGGCGCAAGCGACTCGCGGCCGAGCCTGCGGCTTTCCCCGGCAAATAGCGAATCTGCGAGCATGGCGATAAGGCCAATAAGCGCCAGTCCCAGCCCCGCGTTCTTCATAAAGGGCAAAAGGAAGAGAGCGGGCAGCGCGCCCAGCCGAAGCGCAGCCTTGCCGCGCGCCGAGTACCAGCAGATGAGCGCTCCGGCGAGCACCGCCCCTAGGGGTATGTCCGCATAGGCTGAATGGTAGGCTTCCTCAGCCGAGTAGAGGTAGAGCATCAAAAAGCCCGCGCCGCCTGTAAGCAGTATTCTGGGAATCTCTTTAAAGCGCGCGTTGCCGAAGGCTGCCGCCGCAACGGAGGCCAGCAGCACGTCATAAGCGCAGTAGACATAGCCTTCTCTGAAGGAGGCGCACCAGAACTGAAAGAAATAGCTCAGCACCGGCATCGCGGGAGGGTAATCGTTTTTAACTACGCTCGCAAGCGAGAGGGTGTAAAGCCTGTTTTCCGTGAAAAGCGCTTTTGCCGCCGTGCCCCAAAAGGAAAACTCGTCCCACTGGCGGAAGTAAAAGTCCCGCAGGGTAAAGACCGTAAAGAAGAACAGGGAGGCGGCCAGAAAGAATACCATGCCCGGAGAGAAAAAGCTCTGTGCGTCAAGGGTTTCCCTTGGGGGATTTTTGCATGCAAAGGCAAAGACGCCCAGCAGCAAGGCCGCCGCGAAGACCACATACCCCGTTTCGCGCAGCAAATCCAGCATAGCTCCCGCGCACATTAAAGAAACAATTGAAACGATAGAGATAAAGGGCGCGGCAGAGGAGGGAACTGAGCAGCGTCGTATCAAAAAAGCGGAGACCGCGAGCACTGCGGCGAGCGACAGCAGAAATAACATAGGAAACTCCTTTTGAGTCCGCGTGGGCGCCGGTGTCATTAATCGGGCGGGAAAAGAAAGCCCTTCATCGCCGCTTCCGGCACGAGGGGCTTTCTCTTTAAGTCTTTACTCTACTATGAGCGATTGCCCGTCCATCTCGGCGGGCTGTGGCAGCCCCAGCAGATAGAGCATCGTCGGGGCGAGGTCGGCGAGGCGGCCGCCCTCGCGCAGACGGCAGTCGCGGCCTATGACGGCAAAGGGCACGGGGTTGGTGGTGTGCGCCGTGAAGGGCGAGCCGTCCGGCTCGTACATCTTGTCGGCGTTGCCGTGGTCGGCGGTGAGCAAAATAGTTCCGCCTATCTTTTTTATCGCCGCCTCGACTTTCCCCACGCAGGTATCGACGGCCTCGACGGCCTTTACCGCGGCCTCGAAAACGCCGGTATGGCCTACCATGTCGCAGTTGGCGAAGTTGAGGATTATAACGTCGTACTTTCCGCTCTCAACCCGCTTTACGACCTCGTCGCAGACGAGGTAGGCGCTCATCTCCGGCTGCAAATCGTAGGTAGCCACCTTGGGGCTGTTTATGAGGCAGCGCTCCTCGCCCTTATAGAGAGCCTCGTTGCCGCCGTTGAAGAAGAAGGTAACGTGGGCGTATTTCTCCGTCTCGGCTATTCTCAGCTGCGTCAGGCCCTTTTCGCCTATATATTCGCCGAAGGTGTTCGTGAGGTCGGTGGGCTTGAAGGCCACTTCGACATTGGGTATAGTCGCGTCGTATTCGGTGAAGCAGACGTAATTCAGGGGGAAGAAGCCCTTTTTGCGCTCGAAGCCGTCGAAGGCGGGGTCTACCAGCGCGCGGGTTATTTCGCGGGCGCGGTCGGGGCGGAAGTTGAAGAAAATAACGCTGTCGCCCTCGCTTATTGCGCCTTGCCTGTCGCAGACGACGGGCAGCACGAACTCGTCAGTAACGCCCTTTTCGTAGCTTGCGAGCATGGCCTTGACGGGGTCGGGCTCATAGCCGCCCTCTCCCTCGCCGTAAACGAGAGCCGAATAGGCCTTCTCAACGCGCTCCCAGCGCTTGTCGCGGTCCATGGCGTAGTAGCGGCCCATAACGCTGGCGACGCGCCCTACTCCCGTCTCCTCAAGCTTTTTTACGAGCTCGCGCATATAGTCCGCGCCGCTCTCGGGGGGAGTGTCGCGCCCATCCATAAGCGCGTGGATATAAAGCTTCTTTACGCCTCGCCGCTTCGCGAGCTCAACCAGGGCGAAGAGGTGCTCAATATGGCTGTGAACGCCGCCGTCGGAGAGCAGGCCTATGCAGTGGACGGCCCTGTCGCTCTTTACCGCCGCGTCCATCGCCGCGCAGAGGGCCTCGTTTTCAAAGAAGACTCCCTCTTTTATCTCCTTGGAAATGCGTGTGAGTTCCTGGTAAACTATGCGTCCCGCGCCTATATTGGTGTGGCCCACCTCGCTGTTGCCCATCTGCCCGTCGGGCAGACCGACGTCGAGGCCGCTGGCTCCTATGAGCGTGTGGGGACACTCCTTGAAAATCCTGTCGATATTGGGTGTTTTGGCTGCCGTGATCGCGTTGCCGTAGCTGTCGGGATTGTAGCCGAAGCCGTCGAGAATCATCAGCATCAGGGTCTTTTTCATATTTTGACCTTTCTGTTTCATTTTAAAGGGCGCACCGCGAAAAAATCCGGAGCGCCCATATTGCGCGCTTTTTCCGCTGCCAAAAAATCGCGGCGCGCCGCTGTTCTTTGTTGTTTTTACTTGGATGCCGAATTGACGAGCGCCGTAAAGTCGTCTACCTTAAGCGCCGCGCCGCCTATTAGGCCGCCGTCCACGTCCGGCTGAGCCAAGAGCTCGTCGCAGTTTTTGGGGTTCATCGAGCCGCCGTACTGAATGGTGAGCGCGTCGGCTACTTTCGCATCGAAGAGGCCGGCCACAGTCCTGCGGATAAGGCCGCAGACCTCGCCCGCCTGCTCGGAGGTGGCGGTCTTGCCGGTGCCTATGGCCCAGACGGGCTCGTAGGCGATTATGGTGTTGGCCATGTCCTCGGCCGTAAAGTCCGCGAGCGCCGCCTTGACCTGCCTTGTTACTACCTGTTCGGTGGTGCCGTTCTCGCGCTCCTCGAGCAGCTCGCCCACGCAGATAATGGGCTTGAGCCCGTGCTCGAGCGCGGCCTTCGCGCGCAGGTTGACGGTTTCGTCCGTCTCGCCGAAATACTGCCTGCGCTCGCTGTGGCCGATTATGACGTACTCGACGCCCGCTTCTACGAGCATGAGCGGGGAAATCTCACCGGTATAGGCTCCGGACTCCTTGAAATGCACGTTCTGTGCGCCTACATGAATATTGCTGCCGCGGCAGAGCTCTACTGCAACGCCTAAATCCGTATAGGGCACGCAGACGACTACAGTGCAGTCCGCTCCCTTAAGGGCGGGCAGCAGGCCGTTTAAAATCTCCTTGGCCTCCTCGGGGGTTTTGTTCATCTTCCAGTTGCCCGCGAGTACCGCGGCGCGCTTGCTCTTATCCATTTTTAAAGCCTCTTTTTTTAGTTTTTTAAATTCTTAAAACCCTTGCTTTTCGGGTCTTATTTATCGTTCAGAGCGGCTATGCCGGGCAGCTCGAGCCCCTCGAGAAATTCGAGCGAAGCGCCGCCGCCGGTGCTTATATGAGTCATCTTATCGGCGAAGCCGAGCTTCTCTACCGCGGCCGCGGAATCCCCGCCGCCAATTATGCTTATAGCGCCGCTCTCGGCCACGGCCCTGGCTACGGCCTCGGTGCCGACGGCGAAGCGGGGCATTTCAAAGACGCCCATGGGCCCGTTCCAGACCACGGTGCCCGCGCCCTTGATGGCCTCGCTGAACATCTCTACGGACTTCGGGCCGATATCGAGCCCCATCCAGCCGTCGGGTATCTTGTCCCAGTCCACAACCTTGCTCTCGCAGCCGGCGTCGAACTTGTCGCCTATAACATTGTCGGCGGGCAGCAGGAGCTGAACGCCCTTCTGCGCGGCCTTCTCCATGGTGGCCTTCGCCACCTCTATTTTATCCTCCTCGAGCAGCGAGGTGCCTACGGAGGCGCCCTTGGCGGCGTAGAAGGTGTAGGCCATGCCGCCGCCGATTATAATGGTGTCGGCCTTTTCTATGAGGTTATTTATAACGCCTATCTTGTCAGAGACCTTGGCTCCGCCCAGAATAGCGACAAAGGGGCGTCTGGGGTCGCTTAAGGCCTTGCCCATTACGTCGAGCTCCTTTTGAATAAGGTAGCCGCAGGCGGCGGGCAGGTAGTCGGCTACGCCGGCCGTTGAGGCGTGAGCGCGGTGAGAGGTGCCGAAGGCGTCGTTCACATAAAGCTCGGCCAGGGAAGCCAGCTCCTTTGCGAAAGCGTGGTCGTTCTTTTCCTCTTCCTTATGATAGCGGACGTTCTCGAGCAGCATTACCTCGCCGTCCTTTAATTCGGAGGCCAGCTTCTTGGCGCTCTCGCCGATAACGTCGGTGGCCATCTTGACCTCATGGCCCAGCAGCTCGCCTATGCGTTTCGCAACGGGGGCGAGGGAGAACTCCGGCTTGACCTCGCCCTTCGGGCGGCCGA
>JAUNBN010000062.1 GCA_030527085.1 Oscillospiraceae bacterium | reverse complement strand
ATAAATATCTACGCCCATGCGAGCTCCGACGAGGCCGCAAAAAAGATGCTGAATAAAAAGGTAAGGCAGTACCGCGAGCTGCTGGGCGAGTATATCTTCTCCGAAAACGGCGAGGAGCTCGAGGAAGTCGTTATGGGAATGCTCATTAAGTCGGGGCACAAGCTGGCCCTGGCCGAGAGCTGCACCGGCGGTCTCCTGGCGGGAAGGCTGACCTCGGTTCCCGGAGCCTCCAAGGTCTTTGAATACGGCGCGGTGACCTATACCAACAAATGCAAGCAGGCTGCCCTCGGCGTAGACAGCTCTATACTGCGCAAGTACAGCGCCGTGAGCTCGGCCGTCGCGGCCGAGATGGCCAAGGGCGCGCTGGCGAAGTCCAAGGCCGATATCGCGCTGGCCGTAACGGGCATAGCGGGGCCGACTAACGAGGGCTACATAGACAAGCCCGTGGGTCTGGTGTATATCGCGCTGGCAGACAAGTCTCGCGTTTTGGTCAAAAAGTTCAATTTCGGCAACAAGCGCTCGCGCGAGAACGTCCGCGAGATGAGCGTACACAACGCGCTGGACATGCTGCGCCGCCACCTAGCAGGCCTCAAGATAGAGGGCGCGCGGGAGTTCGGCCCCGGCGACATTGCCGATATGGACAAAAAAGGCCGCGCGCGCAAGAAATCCAGCCTCGCGGTCGAAAAGGGGCTCGTAAGTCTGCTGCTGCTGGCGCTGGTCGGCACCGGCGTTTTCGCGGGAGTCCGCGCCCTCAGAAGCCGCCTCTACGAGAGTGTCTACAGCGCCGTCCAGACCTCGGCGAACTCCCTTCAGACTACGGACGCCCTGTTTTCAATGCGAGAGCAGAACCCGGACGCCTACGCCTGGCTCACCACTGACGGCGGCGCGCTGGACTGCGTTGTGGTAGAGGACGACGGCAGCGGCTACTACGCCGACCACGACTTCAGCGGCTCGCGCAACGCGCTGGGCTGTCCCTATGTCGTGCTGCCCGAGGACGGCTCTCAGCCCTCAAATCTGGTTATCTACGGCACCAGCGGCGACACCTCTCAGGTCTTCGGCCCGCTGCGCGCCTATTTGGGCGACGATGGTCTCTCCCTGGCCCAGTCCGACTATCTCTTCAACCTCACCACCGAGAGCGGCATAGCCAGCTACAAGCTCGCGGCGGTCTTTATAGCCAACGACAGCGAGGAAAACGGCGATGTAACAGACTTTTATAAGGCGCAGAACTTCGCCTCCGAGGAAGAGTTCGTCAATTTCGTTATTGAAATGAAGATGCGCTCCGTCATCAGTGTGAACACGAGCATAATTAGCTCCGACAGCTTTATTACTCTCGTAAGCGACCTCGGCGGCTGGGAGGGCGAGAAGCTGGTGATAGTGGCGCGCAGGCTGCGCGAGGGCGAGGCTGCAACTATAAGCGCCGAGTCGATAAGCCGCAACTTCGCGGCGCTCTACCCCGAAAAATACTACGAGCTGAACGGCGGCTCCTCCAACCTCAATCTCGTAATCGAGCGCGACAGATGGCGCAACTGGCTGAGCGCCAACGAGAAAAACGCGGGCGAGACTGAGGAGGTTTATGCCGCGAACGGCGGTCTGATAAGGCAAAACGGCTCCGCGGCCGAGTCCCCTTCCCTTTCTTCTGACGGCGAGGTGGTCATAAGCGTTATAATGAACGGCAGCGAGCTTACGGATACTCCGCTGAATATAGTGGGCCGCATGGTAGCCTACGAGCTGGACGACTCCTACGAGGACGAGACCGTAAAGGCGCTGGCTGTGGCCTGCAACAGCTGGCTGCGCTACGCCTTCGATATCGGGATTAAACCTTCTGTCAGCGGCAAATCCCCGAGCGACAATATTTTAAATCTGACTTCACAGGTTATTAACGAAGGTGTATACTTTGAAGAAGACTTCGCCTTTACTCCCTTTTTCATGATAAGCGCGGGGCGCACAAATTCCGCCGCCGAGGTCTTCGGCGAGGACTACGCTTATCTCCAAAGCGTTGAGAGTCGCTACGACTACCAGCTTAGGGATTACAGCTCATCGGCGAGCTTCGCCCGCGACGCGCTCAAATCACGCCTCGAGGCCTACTACAGCCTGAGCCTCTCCGACGACAGCGAGAACTGGATACAGGTTCTGAGCCTTACTTCCGGCGGCTGCGCCGATGAGGTGAGCATAGACGGGCAGGCTTTAACAAGCGGACAGGAGCTGGCTTTGAGCTGCCTGGGACTTAATTCCGCCTGCTTCGATTTGAGCTGGAGCGGCTCGCAGGCCGTTTTCGCCGTCAGGGGCGAGGGACACGGCGTGGGCTTGAGCGTGGGCGGCGCAAACGAGTACGCCATAGCGATGGGCTGGGATTATAAAGCCATACTCGGCCACTATTACAGCGGCATTACGATAGGCGAGATGATGTGGAGCGCCTGAATAAGCTAAAGAAGCAACAAGAAAGAAGGCGGAACAAATGAAAAAAAGCAAGGGCGGCTTTACACTCGTTGAGGTAATAGTGGTGCTCGTCGTACTGTCGATACTCGCGGCCATCCTTGTCCCCTCTATGACCGGATGGATAGACGAGGCCAGGAAGAGGCAGTACATAGCCGACGCGCGTCTGGTCTATCTGGCGGCGCAGAGCGCGGTCTCGGAGCAGTACGGGCTCAATCACGATGATTTTGTAGAGAGGGCAAATGAATTTCCAACAGGATTTGACGATTCTGGAAGCTGCGGCCGGGTCTCCACCAATATGCTTCAGAGAGTACAAAAAGGGAACGAAGTGTTCAGGCCTGATCAGGAGGTCGATGTTGCCATAGCCACGCTTGTTCTCCAATACCTGGACAGCGAGGACAAAAGCACTGCAAGATACAAATTTGAAAACAGCAAGAGGCCCACAAGTGGCCAGGAGGTCAGCAAATATCACGAGGGCTATAAACAGCCCGGCATAATAATTCTTTACAACGCAAAAGGCGAGGTCATTATGGTCGAGTTCGGCTATGAGGATTATTTAGTCCATATTGACGCCGACGGCCTGGTTTGCACCAAAGGCGGCAGCTATTCAAACGACGCCGCTATGAATGATAAATAATCTCCGGTTCTTCTTTTCTCAGCTTTAAGGTTAGTTTAAGATTGGGGTGTTATTATTCACTCACCGCAGGGAGGAAGCCTCCCCTTAAGGGAAGGCGTTGCGGTAACAGTCTTTTTCATCATTCCTCTCATCTATATCCCTTGTCGGAGACAGAAGCCGAGGTTACCCGAGCCTGGGCTTCTTCTCTGTTATAGGGGATTTAAAATAACGCGGAGCCTTTTTTTCAAAAAAGCGCGCGCCCGGTATTGATTTTTGTCCCTGGTTTTCTGCATAATATATAAGTCGTTTTATAGGGCTTATGAGCGGCGCTTCACAGCCGCGTCTTTGTTAACTTGATTATCAGTTAATCTTTAAGCTCTACTATAAATACACCACTAAGTTCGGAAAGCGGGCGCAATGGTCAATCTCTCTCACAATCTGCTGGGCTCCAGATTCGACAACTGGCTGAGACTGCTGGCCCGCGCCGGCTGGCAAGTCGAAAAGGGCCGCCGCATACAAGCTGCGGCGATAAGCGCTCTTTCGCTGCTGCTCTTCCCCTTTGCCCTTTTGGAAAACCTGGCCTGCGCTTTGCCTATAGCGCAGACAAAACTCAAAAAAGACCCCATTTTCATTCTGGGCCACTGGCGCTCCGGCACCACCTTTTTGCAGAATCTCCTGACCCGCGACGAGCAGTTCGGCTGGGCGGACCCCGTTTCAACAATGCTCTTTTCAAACTGCCTGCTCTTAGGACCCCTGATGCGCTCCGCAGTCGGAGCGGGGCTAAAGGACGCGCGGCCGATGGACAGCGTTAAATATTCGCTCGACCTGCCCATGGAGGAAACCTACGCCCTCGCCAACTTCACCCCCTATTCCATAGTACATGTGACTGCCTTTCCCTGTGTTTTTGAAAAGCATATTCCCTACGCCTTTCTCGAGGACTTGAGCGAAAAGCAGCGCGCTGAGGTCAAGCGGGCCTATACCTATGTGCTGAAAAAGCTGACGCTTTTAAAAGCTGGCAAACAGCTCGTGCTCAAAAGCCCGGACAACACCGCACATATCGAGACCCTTTTGGAGCTCTGCCCCGAGGCTAAGTTCGTCAATATATACCGCGACCCCTACCTGACGATTAAAAGCACCATACATATGTTTGTCTCGGAGATGGAGCAGCTGCGCCTCTCTCCCCTGCCCTTTGAGGACGTTGAGGGGGAAATGGAGGACAAGATAATTTATATCTTCGAGCGCATGTATCGCAGGCTTTTCGAGCTGGAGGACAATTTCAAGGAGCACAGCTACATAAGCTTTGCTTACGAGGATTTTGTTAAGGAACCCGCGGCGCATCTTAAGCGTATTTATGAGGAATTGCGGCTCGAGGGCTTTGAGGCCGCGCTGCCGCGTTTTGAAGCCTTTTTGGATAGCCAAAAGGATTACAAAAAGAATAAACACGAAGTATCCGACAGGCTTCGCAAGAAGATAAACGCCAGGCTGGGCTTTTACTTTGAGCGCTGCGGCTACGAAATGATAGGCTAGGAGCGATTTATGGACCATCTCGACAGGCTGGAATCCAAGAGCGTCTACATACTGCGCGAGGCCTACGCGGCCTTTTCGGACCTCTGCATGCTCTGGAGCATAGGCAAGGACTCGACCGTGCTGCTCTGGCTGGCAAGAAAGGCCTTTTACGGGCACGTTCCCTTTCCCCTTGTCCACATAGACACTCATTACAAAATCCCCGAGATGATAGAGTACCGCGATCGCCTCGCGCGCGAGATGGGGCTTTATATGATCTACGGCGAGAACCGCGAGGCTCTCGATAAAAAGCAGACCTTTCCCGACGGCGCGGTGGGCCGCGTTGAGTGCTGCCGCCTTTTAAAAACAGAAGCCCTGACCCACACCCTCGACGGCTCCTGGCCGCGCTACCGCCTGAACCTAAAGACAGGAGCCTACGAGCGCGACGCGAACACGGCGGCCTACACCGGCGTTATAGTCGGCGCGCGGGCGGACGAGGAGGGCAGCCGCTCCAAGGAACGCTACTTCTCGCCGAGAGACGTTAACAACGACTGGGATTTGGACGACCAGCCTCCCGAGTTCTGGAACCAGTTTAAAACCGATTTCGCCCCGGGAACCCACGTTCGCATTCATCCCCTTTTGGATTGGACTGAGCTGAATGTCTGGGAATATATAGAGCGCGAGAACATACCTACTGTAAGCCTCTACTACGACCGAGGCGACGGCAGGCGCTACCGCAGTCTCGGCTGCGCGCCCTGCACGGGACCGATAGCCTCAGACTCCAAAAACCCCTCCGACATAATCGAGGAGCTGAGAACGGGCAGACTCTCCAATATCGCTGAGCGCTCCGGCCGCGCGCAGGACGCCGAGGACGGCGGCGGACTTGAAACGCTCAGAAGAAACGGATATATGTGATGGACAAAGAGCTTTTAAGCGTAGTTACTGTAGGGCATGTAGACCACGGGAAATCGACCGTTATAGGCCGTATGCTGGCCGACGCGGGCGCGCTGCCCGAGGGCAAGCTCGAGGCGGTCCGCGAGAACTGCCGACGCAACTCAAAACCCTTTGAATACGCCTTTCTGCTCGACGCTTTAAAGAACGAGCAGGCTCAAGGCATAACGATAGACGCGGCGCGCTGCTTTTTCGGCACGCAGAAGCGCAACTACATAATAATTGACGCGCCGGGGCATATAGAGTTCCTCAAAAACATGGTGACCGGGGCCTCGCGCGCCGAGGCCGCGCTTATGGTAATAGACGCCTCGCGCGGCGTTGAGGAGAACACCCGCCGCCACGGCTACTTTCTCTCCATGCTCGGCGTCTCTCAGGTTTCGGTGCTTATAAACAAGATGGACTCCGTCGGCCGCAAGCGCGCCGTTTTTGAGAGCGTAAAGGCCGAGTTCGGCGCGTTTTTGGAGAAGATAGGAGTCTTACCCCTCTCCTTTATCCCCGTGAGCGGCATGGAGGGCGACAACATAGTAAACCGCTCGCCTCTCATGCCCTGGTACGAGGGTCCTACACTCATAGAGCAGCTGGACGGCTTCGCCTGCGCCGCCGCGCCCGAAAACCTGCCGCTAAGGCTGCCCGTTCAGGGCGTTTACAAGTTCACCGCGCGCGGAGACACCCGCCGCATCGTTGCGGGAACGGTAGAATCCGGCCGTCTCAGGGCGGGAGACAGAATCGTATTCTATCCCTCGGGGAAAAAAACCGTAGTCAAGACGCTGGAGGAGTTCTCGGCTCCCGTTCCGGCCTCCTTCGGGCCGGGAAAGGCCGCGGGCTTCACAATGAGCGAGGAGCTCTTTGTGCGCCGCGGGGAGATTGCCTGTCTTGAGGGCGAGAGCCCGCCGAGTGCGGGAGTAAAGCTCAGGGCAAATGTTTTCTGGCTGGGGCGCGAGTCCTTTTCGCCGGAGAAGAAATACCTTTTAAAATGCGCCGCCGCCAAAACGGAAATGCGGCTTGAGAGCATCTCAAAAATAATTAATGCTTCCAGTCTCGATTTCTGCGAAAGGCGCGTCTGCGAGCGCAACGAGGTTGCCGAGTGCGTTCTGAAACTCGAGCGCCCCATAGCCTTCGACCTCGCGGGCGGCGTTGAGGCTACAAGCCGCTTTGTTATCGTAGACGGCTATGAGATAGCCGGAGGCGGCGTTATAACTCAGCTGCTGCCCGATTTCGATTACAACCTGCGCAACATACGCTGGTCCTCGGACGCGCTGACGGCCTCGGAGCGCGCCGCTATGACGGGCAGGCGAGGGCTGGTGGTCTGGCTTACCGGACTTTCCGGCTCGGGCAAGACCACTATAGCTCAGGAGACTGAGCGCAGGCTGCTTTCGCAGGGCGTTTTCACCTATCTGCTCGACGGCGACAAGCTGCGCTGCGGCCTCAACAGCGACCTCGGCTTCAGCGCTGAGGATCGCCGCGAGAACGTGCTCCGCGCCGCGCAGACAGCCGCACTTTTCTGCGACGCGGGCGCTGTGGTGCTCACAACGCTTATTTCCCCCTTTGCCGAAAGCCGCGAGTTGGCAAGGCGCGCTTCGGGCGAAAGCTTCCTTGAGGTCTATGTCAAGGCATCGCTGGAAAGCTGCATCAGCCGCGACCCTAAGGGGCTTTACAAAAAAGCTCTGGCGGGCGAGATAGAAAGCTTCACGGGCTTAAGCTCGCCTTACGAGCCGCCGGAGAGCCCCGAGCTCACGCTCGACACGGACACCCTGAGCGAGGAGAGCTGCGTCGATGCCCTGCTCAACTGCATTCTCGCGAGGCTGGAGGACATGAGCTTTTGATAGGCAACATAAGCTTCTCAAT
>JAUNBN010000061.1 GCA_030527085.1 Oscillospiraceae bacterium | reverse complement strand
TCGTCCGTCAGCGTGCGCTCGGCGACGGGTCTCTGCGGAAGCTTGTTCTGGCTCGTCAGCTCCACGCCCTCGGTATTGAAGGTCTTGAGACACTGCACACAATCGCCGCCGCAGGCGGGCTCGGGCTCTATGCCCAAGTCCTTGTTTATCGTGAGCGCGGCGCTGTGGCCCGCGCGAATGGCGCGTATCGCCAGGTTCGGCCCCGTGACGACGTCGCCGCCCGCGTAAAAGCCCTTTTCCCTGGTTCTTCCTGACTCCAGGTCCGCGTCTATCAGGCCGCGCTCGCTCTTGAGCTGCGAGGCCAGCTTGTCGCCCAGAAAGCTTATATCCACGCGCTGGCCTGTGGCGAGAACTATGAAATCCGACTCAAACACGCGCCTGTCGCCCTCGTCGTACTTGGGCGAGAAGCGGCCGTTTTCGTCAAAGACCGAGACGCAGCGCATGGACTCGAGCCCCGTGACCTTGCCGTCCGCCCCGCTCAGAATCCTGCCGAGGCCCCAGCCGCCGAAAATCTCAACGCCCTCCTCGAGCGCCTCCTCGACCTCCTCGGGCGAGGCGGGCATCTCGCCGCGCTGCTCGAGACATACCAGCTTTACGGACTTGGCCCCCAGCCTCTTGGCCGTGAGCGCCACGTCCATCGCGACGTTTCCGCCGCCGCAGACCAGCACGTCGTTGCCTATGGTCTTTTCGAGGTAGGTGTTTACCTCAACTAAGAAGTTGAGGCCGAACTGGGTGAGATTTTCGCCGTCCAGACCCAGCACGGGCTGCTTCCAGGCTCCGGTGCCGAAATAGACCGCATCGTTCTGAGCCTTTATCTCCTCTACGCTTATATCCCTGCCTGCGGTGGTGTTAAGCACGAACCGCACGCCCATTATGTCTTCGAGCGCGGCGCAGAAGGTATCGACTATGCTCTTGGGCAGGCGGTAGTGGGGAATTCCGTATCTCAATATGCCGCCGGCCTTCTCGTTAGAGTCGTAAACCGTGACCTCGTGCCCCGCCTTTCGCAGGTAGAAGGCTGCGGAAAGGCCGCCGGGACCCGCGCCTATAACAGCGCATTTTTTGCCCGTTGAGCTCTTGGGCGCGGCGTAGTAGCGCTCAAGGTTTTTCATTACATAGTCGCCCAGCGAGCGCTCAACAGCGGGTATGTTGACCTCGTCTCCGTAGACCCTCTGGTTGCAGGAGGCGGTGCAGTTGTGCGGGCAGATGCGCGAGGTCATCATCGGCATGGGGTTATACTTGAAAAAGGTCTTGGCGGCGCCGTCCCAGTCGCCCGCGCGAATCTGCGAGAGGTAGAGCGGAATGTCCGTGCCCGCGGGGCAGGAGCTCTGGCAGCCCTCGCTGCCCTCTATGCAACTTCCGCCGAAGATGGAGTGATACCTGTTTTCGCCCGCTATGGCGTAGCAGGTAGCGCCGCCCTTGCGGCGGCAGTCCAGCATCCCGCCTATGGAGTCCGGGTAGCGGTAGTACCAGCAGCGCACATCCTGGCAGATGTTCCCGCCGATGGTGGCCGTGTTGCGAAGCTGGGGCGTAGCGATGGAATAGGCGGCCTCGGCCACCGCCGCGAAGTCCTTTTTTATCTCCTCGTTCGCGGCTATCTTCGAGAGCTTGGCTCCCGCGCCGATAACGAGCTCGCCGTTTTCGGTTTTTATGTAGTCGCTTCCCTTGATGCCGCAGAGGCTTACGACGGCCTCAGGGTAGCTTTCCAGCAGGTTGTCCTTGAGGGTGCCGAGGAGATCGGTGCCGCCGGCCATGGCCGTCACTTTGCCGCCGGACTCTTTTATGAGCTTTGCGGCTTCATCGTAGCTCTCTACGCTGATATGTCCGAATTTTTTCATTGCTTCCTCCTCCTTATTTTATTTTGCCCATGGCGCGAAGGATGGCCTGCGGGGTGCAGGGGTAGTCCTTTATCTCACAGCCTATGGCGTTGCCCACGGCCATTAGTATCGCCGCCGGGGCGGGAGAGGGGCTTATCTCGCCGAAGCCCACGGCCTTGAAGCTCTCTGTCTCCCAGAGGCTCTCGAGTATGACCGCATCGAAGCGCGGGAAGTTGTTGAAGGTGCGCCACTTGTAGTCGATCATATTGCCCGTGAGGAAGCGGCCGAGCTTCTTGTCCATCACCATCTCCTCGAAGAGACCGGTGTCCGCGCCCGCGGAGCCGAAGGAGCCCTCCGCCTGCATTCTGACGTTTATCGGGTCTATTATCTGCCCTACGTCCGTACCCTCCACTGCTCTGAGGAGCTTCGCCTCGCCGGTCTCGAGATTAACTCCGACCTCTGCCATATAGAGCGCGAAGTTGGGCTTGTCGAAATTCTGCTTGTACTTGCCGATGCCGGTTATAGTCATTTCGGGCGTGCCGAAGACGGCTATCCAGGGCAGGTAGATCTTCTTGTTGTGCTTGTGAAATACGAAGAAATCGGCGGTGTCCAGCTCGTCCACGTCCACGTTCAGCATCTCGGAGGCCCTCTGCAGCAGCTGGCGCTTGGCGTCCTTGGCCGCGCGAATGGAGCAGGTTCCCATCGTTATCGTGCCGCGCGAGCCTATCATGCCCGCGTCGTAGCCCGTGCCGTGCGTGTCGGGATCCACTACCTGAACGCCGTCTATCGGAACGTTCAGCACCTCGGCCACCATCTTCTGGACGGCGTGCCTCTGCGCGCCGCCCGTTTCGGCCACGCAGAGCTCGAGAGTGGCGGAGCCGAAGGGGTGCAGCTTGACCATGGCCTCTGTGGGGTCCTCGCCGATGTCGGCGTTGCCGTGAACTCCCACGCCCACGCCTATGGCGTAGCGGCCGTCGGGACTCACATAGCTGGGCGTCTCCCAGCCCTTCCACTTGTCCTTCCAGCCGAAGACTCGGGCGGTCTCGTCGCAGGCCTTGGTGTAGTCTATGGAGCGGACGTCCCACCAGAGGTTGTCGCGCCAGATATACCTGTCGCCGTCCTTGACGAAGTTGTCGCGGAAGACCTCAAAGGGATCCTTGCCCGCAGCGCGTATCGCCGTACAGACGAGCGGCACGAGCACCGACTTGCATTCCTGCCCTCCGAAGCCGCGAATAGGCGCCTGCGAGCTGTGATTGGTAGCTACCAGCTTGGTGTCGAGCGCCCAGTCCTTGCACTTGCCCAAAAAGGCCTGGCACTCGCCCAGCCCGACGGCCGTCATGGCCTGCGCGTAGGTGGAGGACATGCCCGAGTCGGTGTACCACATGCCCTCAACGGCGTTAACTATGCCCTCCTCTGTCATGCCCACCTTGCCGCGTATGCGGCTGCCCTGCCTCAGCTCGTAGGAGAGCAGGTGGTCGGTTCTGTCCATCAGCAGCTTGCAGGGGCGGCCGGTTATCTTTGCCATGAGGCAGGCCTGCAGGACGAGATGGGGTATGAGCTGCTTGGAGCCGTAGGAGCCGCCCGAGGCCGAGGCTATGACGCGCACCGCCACGCCGGGTATCGAGGACTCGGTATTGAATTTCTGAAGATGGGGCGCGCCGCCGTTGTACCAGACCGTTACGGCCTGCGGATTCGTCCACTGGGCTATTACTCCGGGGCTCTCCGGCGGCAGCGGGTGGGCCAGTCCCTCGTAGGAATAGACCCCCTCGGCGACGTATTTCGACTCTTTAAAGGCCTTCTCCGTGTCTCCTACAAAAATCTGATTGAAGGGTATTTCGGAGAAGGGCGTCACCTTCTCTATCTCGTTGTTTTTGAACTGCTCGTAGAGCTGCGGCGCGCCGTCCTTGAGCGCCTCCTCGCAGTCGAGGACGAAGGGCAGCTCCTCGTATTCCACCTCAATGAGCTTCAGCGCCTCGTCCGCCTGCTCTTCTGTCTCGGCGGCTACGAGGGCGACGCTGTCGCCGACGAAGCGGACGTGGCTGTCCAGAACGCGCCTGTGGTGGGGCAGGCCGCAGAACCAGTCCGGAGCCTCCTTATAGGTCGCTACGCCCACTACTCCGGGCGCGGTTCTGGCCTTTTCAACGTCAATCCTTGTTATGTTGGCGTTGGGGTAGGGGCTGCGCAGCACGCGCACGCTCAAAAGCCCCGGCAGTGAGATGTCGTCCAGAAACTGCCTGCGGCCGGAGACGAGATCCTCGCCGTCGGCGCGGTTCTCGTGCTTGCCTATGTAGCGGTACTGCGAGTGCTCGCTTACGCAAACCTTTTCCTTAAGCTTTTCGTACATAGCTTTAAGCGCCTCCCTTCTCGACGTATTCCATTACCGTCCTCACCACCTGATAGTGACTTATGCAGCGGCAGTAATTGCCCGAGAGGGCTTCGGTGAGCTCGCTCTCGGAGGGGTGGGGCTGCCTGCGCAGCAGCGCCTCGGTGGACATGATGATGCCCGGGGTGCAGTAGCCGCACTGAAAGGCCGAATTGTCCACAAAGGCCTTTTGCAGCGGCCCCAGTTCGCCTGTCACGGGGTCGCAGAGGCCCTCTATGGTCGTTATCTCGCGGCCGTCGCACTCCGCCGTAAGCAGCATACATGAGTCCACGGGCTCCCCGTCCATAAGGACGGTGCAGCAGCCGCAGGCCCCGTGATCGCAGCTCTTCTTGGAGCCGGTCAGGCCCAGGCGGTACCTCAGCGTGTCCAGCAGGGTCTCGGAGGGCGAGACGCAGCCGTCGTCGTCGCCAATAAGGAACCTGCGCAGCTTCCCGTTGATGGTGACGTTGACTCTCTTGAGGTCTTCACTCATAAACATAAACTCCTTTCTTCATATCGCAGATATTCAAAATACATATCCAGATGAAAAAAGCTTAACATTTGAGCGAAAAAAAACGTTAGCTCACGGCGAACAGGCGCGACAAATGTTACATAAGCAACAAAGGCTTAAACTTGACAAATTTCATTGAAATCGTCTTCGTTTTATGTGATAATTGCTAAAATGCGGGCGAAGCGAGGAGAGGGAATGGAAAAACCGCAGATAGTAAAGCCGGAGGTTTTTGTCGGAGATATACTGACCGCCAAAGCCGACGCGATAGTCGCCCTGCCGGGAGTGAGTCTCGGCGGGCGGGATTTGAGCGGTGAGCTCATGAAAAAAGCCGGCCTTGAGCGGATGCCGGAATGCGCGGCCGGCCGCGCGCTGGCGCTGCCGGCGGGCGGGCTCGACGCGAAATGGCTTATATTGGGAAAGGCCGTCCCTTTGGGGGACGGCCAAAATAAGGAGCTCCTGCCCTTTGCCGAGGCGATGCGCGCCTGTTTGGAGCTTGTAAGGGAAAAAGAAATCGAAACGGCGGCCTTCGCCTCCTTCCCCACCGCGGAATACGGCTCGCGGCTCTTCTCGGTTCTGGGCGCAGTCTGGCGGCCCATAATGGATTTAAAGCGCGAGCAGGGCCTGCCTAAGCGAACTCTTATAGTCTGCCAGAACGAGGAGATAGCGCGGCACTACCGCGTCGTCTATAATTACTGGTACGCTATAGACAAGAGCGACCGCCTGGACGACCCCGGCTGGGATTGAGACGGCGCTCAAGTCACCTAAGGCAGCGGCCTGAGATAAGCGAAAGCACTCGCAATCGGGCCGCTCACAAACTAAGGCTGCTTATGGATGTGGGAGAAAACACAATAGAGCTGCGCTCCTTCAAAAGCCGCAAAAACAGAGCCTCGCTGTACCGAAGCGAGAGCGGTCTGCTGGTGAAAAAGAGCTTCACGAGCCGCGCGGCCTTTGAGCGCGAGCGCGAGGTCTATCTTTTGCTGCGCGAAACTAGCCTTGCGGCTCCAAGGCTTTTGGGCGTCGGGGAAAATGTGCTCTGGCTCAGTTATATAGAGGGCGCAACGCTGCTCGAGGCGCTCGAGGAGCAGGAGAGCCGCGGCGAGGCCGACTTTGAGATTTGGTGCGCGCTCGCGCGCTGGCTAAAGAATTTTTTTACGGCCACTCGAATGATAATGCTCGACGTGAATCTCAATAACTTTATTTACAATCCTCAAAGCGGCATACTTTACGGCTTGGACTTCGAGGAGTGCGCGCAGGGAGATCTCATAGAGTGCGCCGCGGCGCTTACGGCCTTTGTAAAGCTCTACAACCCCGAGCTCTCACGGGTGAAAATGCAGGCAGCCGCCTTTTTAAGGGAGAGCTTCCTCGCAAATGACGGCGACGGCGCGGAGTTCGACGCGCTGGAGCTTAAGAAAATCGAGGAGCTGAGGCGGCGCAGACAGGCGAAGCGCGGCTGAGACAACGGCGGGGGAGTCCGGCGAAAACAGGGATCTTCTCAAATCGGCTAAAGCCGCGCAGATTGGCGCGAATACAGCACTATATAATAAAAAGCTTGACCATATTGCCAAAATTGTGTATTATTTGTATGTCTTCGAGCCCCCTTTCCTAAGGCGACAGCTAGGGAACCGGGGCCGATGCCGCAAGGTCTTTGCCTGCGGCGCAGGGTCGTTTTGGAAACGGAGCGGCCTTCCTGATTGAAAAGGAGACGGAGTGCAAATATGAGCCTTAAACCGCGAGCAGCGGGGCTTGCTGTGCGTATCCGTCTTAAAGAAGACGGATACTTTTATTTTTGGAGGAAAAAAGAATGAAAAAAGCCACCGCACTGCTCACCGCCCTTCTCCTCGCGCTTGGCCTCTTTGCGGGCTGCGCCTCGAGCGCCCCGGCCGAAGATCCCGCCGAAGAGAGCCAGACCGCCGAGCCCGTAGAGCTGATCGTCTTCGGCGCCGCGTCCATGACCGAGACGCTGACCGAGCTCGGCAGCATGTACATGGCCGAAAACGACGGCGTCACCATCGTGTTCAACTTCGACTCCTCGGGCACCCTCAAGACCCAGATACAGGAGGGCGCGGACTGCGATATCTTCATCTCCGCGGGCCAGAAGCAGATGAACGAGCTGGACATCACCGCCTCCGCGGACGTAAACACCGAGGGGCTGGACTTCGTCCTCTCCGACACGCGCTTCAATATCCTTGAAAACAAGGTGGCGCTGGCCGTTCCCGAGGGCAATCCCGCAAATATCAACTCCTACGACGATATGGTGAGCGGCCTTGAGGCCGGAACGATAATGCTCGCCATGGGCAACTCGGACGTTCCCGTCGGGCAGTACACCCAGAAGATACTCGCCTACTACGAGCTGGACGAGGAGGCGCTGGCCTCCGCCGGCAGCATAACCTACGGCTCCAACGTCAAGGAGGTCACCACCCAGGTCTCCGAGGCCACGGTTGACTGCGGAATAATCTACCAGACCGACGCCTTCTCCGCCGGACTCACAGTCGTCGATACGGCAACCGCTGAGATGTGCGGGCAGGTAATCTATCCCGCCGCCGTGATGAACGTCTCGAAGAATCCCGAGGCGGCGCAGGCCTTCTTAGATTACCTCACGAGCGACGCGGCCGACGCCGTTTTCGAAGAGGTGGGCTTCACCCCCGTGGCCTGATTCAGCTTCAAAAAAAACGATTGGGCGGGCGCTTTATTTGGGAGTGCTCCAAACGCGGGTATTTGAGACTGTATTCCCCCGCCTCCGGCGGGGGAATA
>JAUNBN010000060.1:6244-7452 GCA_030527085.1 Oscillospiraceae bacterium | reverse complement strand
GAGCGCTCCCGACAAATATCTCTCTCGATATTCTCTTATTTATCTCCGAAAAAATCAACCGCCTTAAACGGGGGCGGCCCGCAGAGCGCCGCGCAGTATACAGAATAGGCTTTAAGCCCCCTCGCCGTAAAAGGCGCGCCTCAGCGCCGAAGCTCTCCGGCCGACGTTTTCTTTTACTATGGCGGCTTTTCTCATTACATCGTAGCCGTGGACGGTGCCCTTGGTCTCGTTGAGCTCTGCTCTAACTCCCGCGTCTCTCAGCGCTTCGGCGAGCGCCGCGCCCTCGTCGCGCAGGCAGTCGAACTCGGCGGTTTCTATATAGGCGGCGGGCAGGCCCGAAAAGTCCTCAGAGCAAAGCGGCGAGGCGTAGCTCTCCTTTTTGTCCGCTTCATTTCCAAGATACCAGCGCCACATCTCTCTGTTGAGACGGGCATTCCACATCGGCGTGTCTTCAAACTCGCGCATGGAGGGCGTTCGCATTTCCGCGTCCGCCGCAGGATAGACAAGCAGCAGTAAGGCCGGGCTTCTAAGACCCCTGTCACGCGCCATGAGCGCCGCCGAGAGAGCGAGGCAGCCGCCCGCGCTGTCGCCGCCCAGAGCTATCCTGCTGCTGTCCACACACAGCGCCTCGGCGTTTTCGAGCAGCCATTTATAGGCGCTAAAGCAGTCCTCGGGCGGCACGGGGTAGCGGTGCTTCGGGGCGAGGCGGTAGTCTAAAAAGATCGCCTTGCAGGGCGCGGCCTCAGCGTAGTCGGCCAGAAGTGCAAAGTGGTTTTTCGCCGCGCGCATAACAAAACCCCCGCCGTGGAAGTACAAAAGGCAGGGCGCGGGCTCTGAAAGCCCCTCGGGCTCCATTAAGAGCACAGGCAGCTTTTCTCCCCCGAAGCCCTCCGCCTTAAGCTTCCTGCATTTAAGCGCGCGGCCCTTAAGACCTTTCGGCATAAGAGCCAGCGCGTAATTTATAAACGGAAGCAGCGGCCCGCACACGGGCGGCTTTAAAAAAGCCAGCGGTTTAAGCTCTCTGTCGAGCGCGTATTTGCTCAACCTCGGCCTCTCATGCCTCGTCCTCAGGCGAGGCGGAGTTATCCTCGAGCGCCGAGTTGACGTTGTAGCCCAGCGTCATGAGGCTGTCGCCCAGATGGACGTTTTCAACGCAGATATTATCGTTCAAATGCAGGTCGTTGTGGCTGAAATTCCAAAAGCCCTTA
>JAUNBN010000060.1:2097-6234 GCA_030527085.1 Oscillospiraceae bacterium | reverse complement strand
CTGCTGGGCGTTCTCGCTGGGTATGCAGAGAATGGCCATAACGGGCTTGTGCTCGAGGCAGAAGTCGTCGAGCTGGCTTATGTTCATAATCTCGATATCGGGGCTTATATCGTGAACTACCCTCGGGTTCTTGTCAAAGAGGCCTATCAGCTCTATGCCCTTCGCCTCGTATAAAAACGACGAGAGGGCGCGGCCGAGGTTGCCTATGCCTATCATGATGGTCGGCAGGCGTTTGTCGAGATAGAGTATCCTCTCTATTTCGTCAAAGAGCTGGTCTACGTTGTAGCCGTAACCCTGCTGCCCGAAGCCGCCGAAGCAGTTGAGGTCCTGCCTTATCTGCGAGGCGGTGAGGCGCATTCTCTGGGCCAGCTCCTTTGAGGATATCCTGACTATCCCGCTTTTTTTGAGCTCCGTTAAAAAGCGGTAGTAGCGCGGCAGCCGCCGCACAACGAGATTTGATATCTTGTCATTTTCCTTCATTTTTATTCAAGCCCGCCTTCCCTTAGCGTTTGCATGAGATATTCGCCGAAGCGCTCGCAGGTGCAGCCGTCCTCGCGCCCCGTTATTACATATTTCTTTTCCTCGAACATACAGAAGTCCAGCGCGCTCTCAAGGCGCCCGGCCTTGTCCGCAAAGCCCGTGTGCCGCAGCAGCATGGCGGCGGCGCGCAGCATGGAGCTCGGATCGGCGCAGGCGGCGCGGCCCTCCTCTACCATGCGCGGCGCGGAGCCGTGTATGGCCTCGAACATAGCGTAATGCTTGCCTATGTTGGCGCTGCCCGCCGTGCCCACACCGCCCTGTATCTGGGCGGCCTCGTCCGTTATGATGTCCCCGTAGAGATTGGGCAGCAGCACTACCTCAAAGAGCGAGCGGCGCTCGGGGTCTATGAGCTTGGCGGTCAGTATGTCCGCGTACCAGGAGTCCGTTACTATTTCGGGGCACTCCTCTCCTACTCTGCGGCAGACATTCAAAAATCGCCCGTCCGTTTCCTTTATTACATTAGCCTTGGTCACTATCGAAACGCGCTTTCGGCCGTTCTTCCTCGCGTAGTCGTAGGCGAGGCGGGCTATCCTCTCGCTGCCCGCGTCCGTCGTAACGGTGAAGTCTATTCCGAAATCCCCGAGCGACACGCCGCTGTCGCCCACGGCGTAGGAGCCCTCGGTGTTTTCGCGAAAGAAGACCCAGTTTATTCCGAGCTCGGGCACCGACACCGGACGCATATTCGCGAACAGGTCAAGCTCGCGGCGCATGGCCACGTTCGCGCTGCCTATGTTCGGCTCGCCGCTGCCCGCATCGGGTGTGGTGGTGGGGCCTTTGAGTATCACATGGCATTCTTTTAGCTGCGCCATAACCTCGTCGGGAATGGCCTTGAGGCAGGCGAGGCGGTTTTCAATGGTGAGCCCCTCTATCCCGCGTATCTCCACCCTGCCCTTGGCTATCTCGTCCTCGAGCATAAAGCGCAGGACGCGCGCGGCTTCGGCGCAGATGACCGGCCCTATTCCGTCGCCGCCGCAAACTCCGATAATGAGCTTGTCGAGAGCGGCGTAGTCCGTAAAACCGTCGTCATTTTCCATCTTTTCGCAGCGCGCCCTCTGCGAGAGCAACACCTCCTCAAAGCGCGCCATCGCGCTCTTGTATTCCCCGGAAGCTTTGAACTCTGCCTCGTTTTTCAAGTTCTTTCCTCCCCCGCCGTCTTTTTGGTGTAATTGAGCAGTCCGCCAGCGAGCAGTATGGCGCGGCGGCGTGCGGTGAGATCAATTTTTACCTTGAAGCTCCCGCCGTTTTGCTTAAAGACCTCGAGCTCCTCTCTGTCCTCATTGAGCGCCTCGCCTATATCTTTAATGGAAAGCTTTTCGCCCAAAGCCACATTCTCATAATCCGAAGCGTCTGCAAACTCCAGCGGAGCTATGCCCGCGTTTACCAGATTGTCGCGGTGTATGCGCGCGAAGCTCTTGGCAATTACCGCGCGCACGCCCAGCGCCAGCGGAGCGAGCGCGGCGTGCTCGCGCGAGCTTCCCTGCCCGTAGTTCTCGCCGCCTATAATTATGCCCTGCCCCGCCTTTCTCGCGCGCTCGGGGAAGCCCTCGTCACAGCGCGAGAAGCAGAAACCTGAAAGATAGGGTATGTTGGAGCGGTAGGGCAGCAGCGAGCTGCCCGAGGGCATAATGTGATCCGTGGTTATGTTGTCGCCCACTTTGAGCGTTACCTCTGCGGCTATATCCCCCTCGCAGGGATGGCCGACGGGGAAGGGCTTTATGTTCGGCCCCCTCACTACCTCTACTTCTCCCGCCGCCTCGGCCGAAGCGGGCGCGCTTATGAGGTTGTCGTTTATCGTAAAGCTTGCGGGCAGCTCGATTTTAAGGCCGCGCGCAGCCTCGCGAGGGTCTGTTATACAGCCCGCCAGCGCGCTCGCCGCCGCCGTCTCGGGGCTCACAAGATAGACCTGCGCGTCCGCCGTGCCCGAGCGTCCCTCGAAATTGCGGTTAAAGGTGCGCAGGCTGACTGCTCCGCTCTTCGGGGCCTGCCCCATGCCTATGCAGGGGCCGCAGGCGCATTCCAGCACTCTGGCTCCGGCATTTAATATATCCGAAAGCGCGCCCAGCCTCGCGAGCTCGTCGAGCACCTGGCGCGAGCCGGGCGATATGGTGAGGTTCACCGTCTCGGCTATTGTTTTGCCTTTTAGTATCGCGGCTACCTTGAGCATATCCAGAAGCGAAGAGTTGGTGCAGGAGCCTATGCAGACCTGGTCTATCTTGAGACCCTCAAGCTCGCTCACGGGCTTGATGCGGTCGGGCATGTGCGGGCAGGCGGCAAGCGGCTCGAGAACGCTCAAATCGAGGCTTATAAGCTCGTCGTAGGAGGCGTCCGCGTCTGCCGAAAGCTCTGTGAAGTCCGCCTCACGGCCCTGTGCCTTGAAAAACTCGCGCGTGATTTCATCGCTGGGAAAGATAGAGGAGGTAGCCCCCAGCTCCGCGCCCATATTGCAGATAGTGGCGCGCTCGGGCACGCCGAGAGTCTTTACGCCTTCACCGAAATATTCGATTATTTTACCCACCCCGCCCTTTACCGTAAGGCGGCGCAGCAGCTCAAGTATCACGTCCTTGGCGCTCACGCCCTCGGAAAGGCGGCCTTTCAGCTCTACTCCGACTATCTTCGGGTCGGCTATGTAGTAGGCCCCGCCGCCCATAGCTACCGCCACGTCCAGACCTCCCGCACCGAAGGCGAGCATTCCAGCTCCGCCGGCGGTTGGGGTGTGGCTGTCCGAGCCTATGAGTATTTTGCCGGGCGCGGAGAAGCGCTCGAGATTTACCTGATGGCAGATGCCGTTGCCCGGCCTAGAAAAGAGTATGCCGTGCTTTTTCGCAACCGTGCGGATGTACTCGTGGTCGTCCGCGTTCTCAAAGCCCGTCTGCAGAATATTGTGGTCAACATAGGCGACGGAGAGCTCGGTTTTGACCCTTTCAACGCCCAGAGCCTCAAACTCGAGGTAGGCCATGGTGCCGGTTGAATCCTGCGTGAGAGTTCGGTCCACCTTGAGGCCCAGCTCCCCCGCGCCTCCAGGCACGCCGTCGACAAGATGAGCGCTCAGTATTTTTTGTGCCGCGTTTAAGCCCAAGTCCCCGCCTCCGTTAATTATTTTTTTAACAATTCCTATCTTAAATATTCGTTAATCAAATGTCAATCAGGAAAATCTATATTTTCCGATTAATTGAACGACGGACGGGAAAAGTAATCAATATATCCGAACAAGGAGGCTAAAATCATGCCTAAAGGCGACTCCGAAAAGAAAAAGGGCGAAAGCGAGCTGCTGGACGAGCAGCTCATGCTCGAGGCAAACGCTGTAGCCAAAACCAAGGGCCCCTACCCGATTCACTGTCTCACGATAGCGGGACAGGTTGAGGGGCACACCGAGCTGCCCTCGGAAACGAAGGCGACAAAGTACGAGCATGTTATTCCCCTTTTGGCAGCCGTGGAGGAGGATCCCGAGATAGGCGGGCTTTTGATAATACTCAACACCGTGGGCGGCGACGTTGAGGCGGGGCTGGCCATAGCTGAGCTGGTCTCTGGCATGAGGAAGCCGACGGCCTCGCTGGTGCTCGGCGGGGGGCACTCGATAGGCATACCGCTGGCGGTCTC
>JAUNBN010000060.1:0-1997 GCA_030527085.1 Oscillospiraceae bacterium | reverse complement strand
TAAGGGAGTAGTTATGACGGTTCTCGACGGCTTTTTGCAGGGAATGATACAGGGGCTGACGGAGTTTCTTCCGGTTTCCAGCTCCGGGCATCTCTCGCTCTTCCAGCATTTCTTCGGACTTCAGGGCGAAAACGCGCTCTTCTTTTCGGTAATGCTTCATGTCGGAACGCTTGTGGCGGTGTTCGCGGCCTACTGGAAGACCATCCTGCTTATGATAAAAGAGTTTTTCACCATGATAGGCGACCTCTTCTCAAAAAAGTTCAGCTACGCGAAGGCCAGCGAGGAGCGCAAAATGGTCCTCATGGTGCTCGTGACGCTTATCCCCCTGCTTATCGTCTTTGTAATAAAGGATTACATAACGGCTCTGGCCGAGGACGGGGACATTCTGGTCGAGGGCGTCTGCTTTCTGATAACCGGCTCGCTGCTGCTCATAGCCGACCGCACCGTTAAGGGAAACCGCACCGCGGTAGATATGACCTTAAAGGACGCGCTTTTTATAGGCTCCTTTCAATGCCTGGCCACCCTGCCCGGCGTCTCCCGCTCGGGCTCTACCATATCCGGCGGGCTCATGCGCGGCTTCTCGCGCGAGTTTATGGTCAAGTTCTCCTTTATAATGGGTATACCCGCTATTCTCGGCTCCGCGGTCTTTGAGTTCAAGGACGCGTTTGAGGAGGGCGTGAGCTTTGAGCTGCCGCTGCTCGTCGGAATGATAACGGCGGCTGTCTTCGGCCTTGCCGCCATAAAGCTCATAGAATGGCTCGTCAAGACCGACCGCTTCGCTGTCTTCGCCTACTACGCGCTGGTGCTCGGCGTTGTGGTTCTCGCGGTAGGCATAATAGAGCACATATCTGGCGAGGGCATAGTGAGCCTCATAAGCTCGCTCTTCAACGAGGGCCTTTCCTGATGGCCGCTTCTTCAAAAAAAGGCCGCCCCTCTAAGGCTCAAACGGAAAAGAAAAAGCGCGCGACCGCTCTGGCCGCAAAGCGCAAGCGCCGCCGCGACCTCTGGGCGCTGGGACTTTTGGCGTTCGGCGCTCTCGCCGCCGCGCTCTGCTTTATTGAGGGAGAGGGCGTCTGGCTCGCCTGCCGCACAGCGCTCTTCGGAGCCTTCGGCGCGCCCGCCTACGCTCTGGGCTTCCTGCTTGCCGCCTTTGGCGTGGCGCTGGCGCTCGACAAGGCGCCCGGACCCGGAAGGGCCTTCTGCTGGGTGCTGCTGGCCTTCGCGGCCTCGGGCGCTTTTTACCTCTTCGGACCGCTGCGCGCGAGCGAGAGCTTCTCGGATGACATCAAAGCTCTTTATGATTTAGGCTCCGGCGGCGCGGGCGCAATGGGCGCTTTTTTGGGACGTTCTCTTGAAGCGGGCTGCGGCCTCACGGCGGCGCGAGTGCTCATAATCCTGCTGCTGCTCATACTGCTGCTTATAATAACCGGCCGCACCATAGGCGACCTCGTAGAGGGCGCTAAAAAGCCGATTGATTTGATTAAAGCTAAGCGCGAGGAGCGCGAGTTCGAGCGAGAGAGCGCGCTGGCCGAGGCCGAAGGCAGCTCCTCCTCTCCCCCTTGGGAGAGACCAGCAAAAGCGAAAAGAGGCCTTTGGGGCAGGCGCATAGACATACCCATCGACGGTGAGGCGAAGCCCGAGGCTGCAAGCGCGGCCTCCGCCGCTCAGACCGCCCCCTCCCCCGAGTTTGAGGAAAGCGAAGGGCCGGAGATACTGGCTGTTTCCAAGGGCAAGAC
The DNA here is from genome assembly GCA_030527085.1 of Oscillospiraceae bacterium. GTDB lineage: Bacteria > Bacillota > Clostridia > Oscillospirales > Ruminococcaceae > JAUNBN01. Next base: position 261 of record JAUNBN010000060.1, on the reverse strand, counting down.
TGTTCCCACCGATGAAACGGGCGCCGAAAAGAGCCGAGTGCCCTTGAGCCGCATAGACATACCCCTCGGCCCCGAGTTCGACCCCGAAACGGGCGACCCCCTCGAGGACGAGCCGATAATAACCAGGCCCGAACGGCCCAGCGGCCCAGCCGCCGACATCGTTGGCGACATTCTGGGGCGCGAGGCGCTCGTGAGCGACCTGTTTACAGATTTTAAAGAAAGCCAAACCGAGGACATTCTGCCGAAAAATCCCGCGTTCAG
>JAUNBN010000059.1 GCA_030527085.1 Oscillospiraceae bacterium | reverse complement strand
GAGGTGTAGCTCTCTATCTGGTAGCGCACCTCGCTGAGGCGGTCCTGAACGGCTATAAGGTCCTCGAGGGTCCCGCTCTGCTTGAGCAGAGCCAGAAGCTGCTCCTCCTCGGCTCTTAGCGAGTTTAAGCGCGCCTCGGTGTCGATATAGGATGAGGTTATGTCCTGGGTGGAGCTAGAGGAATTTGTCACGTTGCCGAACTCGGAGCTCCTGTTGAGGAAGCTCTCGTACTCGTCGGCGGGTATCCTGGCCGTGTAATAAGCGCTGCGGCTGCGGTAGCCGCCGTTGTAGGTCTGGCCGCCGTACTGCTCGGAATAGGAGACATAGCCCCCGGCGGCGCTTATGGCCGCGTTTATGGAGGCGACGCTCTCGTCAAAATCGAGCGTCTCGATGCTGAGATAGGCGTTGTAGACTATCTTAAGGCCGTACTGCTCGGCGGTCGAACGGCTCGTGCCGCCCGTGGTCGAGGCGCTGTCCGTCGCCACGCCGGCCTCCTCGTAGACCTCCGTCTCGGCGGGCTCGGCCATCGGCGTTTCAGCGGTATAGCCGTAGTTCTGGACGGCTGCCGTGTCGCTGCCCGCGCCCGCGCAGGAGACCAGAACGCATACCGCACACAGAAGTGCGGCCAATAAAACACAAATCTTTTTCATAGTATTTTCCTCCCTTGCCCTTATAGTGCCCTCTGCGGCCGGGCATTGTTGCCCTCGTTTGTATTACAATTTTATTACGCGCCGGGCGCCGCACTTGCCGAACTCGACGTTTTTTCTATTATAACACAAAAAGAAGCCCGCGCCGCCGAAGACGGGATTAAATACCCTGACCTGAAAAGTACGCACAGTCCAGCCGGAGCGTGGGCATTTAGTTTAAACAATGCGCCGAAGGCCGGGGGAAGGGAATGGCCAGGAGCGTGTAGTACGCTGTTTTTCCCCGCCGCGGCGGGGGAAAACAGCGAAGAATCTACGCGACGGGATACTCCCCTGTGGACTACGGCCTTGCGCTTACTATACCCCTGCGGGCTCCTTCTTCCTTTCGGCGGCAAGCGCCTCGAGTGAGCCGCAGATGGACTGCTTCGCGGCGCTCGCGCCGTGCTTGTCTACGCTGAGGCGGTTCTTCTCGCCGTGATTGAGGCAGCCCGCGCCGTTCACGCAGCCGCCCACGCAGGCCATGCCCTCGATAAAGTTGCCGTCGAGCTTGCCCTTGGAGGCCAGCAGCAGCGCCTTTTGGCACTCGGCTATGCCGCTGCAGACCACGGGTCTGCACTCGAAGTCCTCGAAGCCGCGTTCTTTAAGCCCCTGGGCCACGGCCTCCGAGAGCCCGCCGCTGCGCGCGAAGATGCGCCCGAAGCCGGAGGCGTCGTCCAGCGGCTCCTCCTCGAGCGAGGCCAAATCGATGTCGCGGCTGTCAAAGAGGGCCTGCAGCTCCTCAAAGGTCATGACGCTGTCGATAAAGGGGCGCAGCTCGGGTTTTTGAAACTCCATCTTTTTCGCCGTGCAGGGCCCTATAAAGACCACCTTGCAGCCGGGGTTTTCGGTCTTGAGCCTTTTGCCTATTGCGCCCATAGGCGAGGGGTTGTGGGAGACATAGGACAGCATTTCGGGAATATGCTTTTCAATATAGCTCACAAAGGCCGGGCAGCAGGAGCTGGTGAGCATCCCCTTTTCGACCAGCTCGCCGCACTCCTCAAAAGCCACTATGTCCGCGCCGAGCGCAACCTCAACCACCTCGCTGAAGCCCAGTTCCTTTAAGCCCCTTATAACCTGCCCTATTTTCGCGTAGGAGAACTGGCTGGCTATGGCGGGGGCGACGACGGCGAAGACCTTGTATTTGCTGTTGCCCTCGCTCTTTTTTATCATGTCTATGACGTTTATTATAAAGGATTTGTCAGTTATCGCGCCGAAGGGGCAGTGGTAGGCGCAGGCGCCGCAGGCTATGCACTTCTCGTCGTCTATCTTCGAGGAGCCGTCGGGAGCCATGGAGACGGCCTTTATCTTGCAGGCGTCCTCGCAGGGACGGCTGCGGTTTATAATAGCGGAATACGGGCAGGCTTGAGCGCAGCGCCCGCAGTTTATGCACTTTTCCTTGTCAATATGCGCCTTGTGCTGCTCGTCGTAGCTTATTGCGCCGCGCGGACAGACCTCGGCGCAGAAGTGCGCGAGGCAGCCGCGGCAGACGTCCGTCACGGTATAGCCGCTCGAGGGGCAGTCGTCGCAGGCGATATTTATTACCGAGATGACGTTGCGGCTGCTGCGGTCTCCGCCCATGGCGTGGTGAACGCGCTCGGCCAATATGGCCCGCTCCTTATAAACGCAGCAGCGCATACTCGGCTCGGAGCCCGCCGGTATTATTTCTTTGGGTATGCTCAGTATGTTTTCGAGCAGGTCGTCCCTCCAGGCGTGGCGGGCCACCTTCTCCAAAACCGAGCACTTCAGCATCTGAGTTTTAGTATCGAATATCTTTGTCTGCCGCTCCATGTTTACCTCCGGCCCTCGGCCTTGCTTAAAAATTTCTCTTTATCTACAATAAACCGTTCGTGCTCTCCCTCGCCGACGAGGCCGGCCGAGTCGCTTACCTCAATCCTAAATACCAGCCTGCGGCCGTCTGCTTCAATAAGTTCGCTCTCGCAGCGCAGCTCGCCGCCCAAGGGCGTTGCGGCGAGGTGGCGCAGAGTAAGGCTCGTTCCCACGCTCGTCTGCGAGGCTTTAAGTTCGCCCGCCACGCTCTGCCAGCAGGCCGCTTCAGCGAGCGCCGCCAGCGCGGGCGTGGCGAAGACCTCAAGCTCGCCGCTGCCCAACGCGGCGGCGGTGTTCTCCGCTGAGACGATTATCGTCTTGACATTCTTTATCCCGACTCTCATCATCTCGTGCCGTCCGCCGAATAGTCCGCGTTCACCCAGCGCTCGAGCAGCTCGCGCTGCTCCGGGATATTGTTTACCGACTGCGCGGCGGCCACGAGAGGCAGCCACTTGCGCACCTCCTCATAGCTTAGGCCGCTCTTCTCGCAGAAGAGCTCGAGGTATCTCTGCCCCGTCTCGCGCTTTCCCGCGAGCTCAAAGAGCAGAAAGCTGCCCGCGGCGTCCCCGGCGGGGCTGCCCTGAGTAGCGTGCGCCCAGTCCAGCAAAAAGGGCGTGCCGTCCGGCTCTATTATGATATTCGAGGGGTTGAAGTCCCCGTGGCAGACCGATTTGCCAGCCGGCAGCGCCATGAGCCAGTTGTGCAGCTCGTATCTCGTGGTAGCGTCGAAGGAGCTCTCGGCTATCTTGAAATCCAGCTTGTCAGTCAATCGGTTGAGCAGGGGCGCGCGCTTTGAATGCACCTCGAGCTGCAAGTCCACAAAAATACCGAGGTATTCCTCAAGCCTCTCGGGCTGCTCGTCCATAAGCTCCTGCAGCGTCCGCCCGGGTATAAAGGCAGAGCGGACGGCCCACATGCCGTCGGTCTTGAGCACCTCGAGCACGCGCGGAATATTCAGCCCCGTCTCCTCAACCCGCGCCTGATTCAGCGCCTCGTTGAGAATATCCGACTTCGAGAAGTTGACGTTGAAAACCTTTAAAACGCTCTCGCCGTCGCGGTAGATTATTTTGGTGGGCCTTACGGCCAGAACCTCGTCAAAACAGACCATAGCTTGCCTCCCAGGGTCAAGTCTCTATTTCGTTAAAATTTTAACACATAGTCTTAAAAAAAACAAGCTCCAATTTTAGATTTTAAAGGAAGCTTTAAACGCGTATGATCAGCCGGGGGCAAGGTCATTAAGCCGGGGGAATACACCCCCAGCCTTCGGCCAATACCGGTCAGGGCACCTGAGGGGTGATCCTGGTTTAAGGCAAAACCCGACGCTCCCTCAGGCGCGTCGGGTTTGAATTTGGTTTAAGTACCGAGGTCGGTTTAGGCTATGCCCTTAAGCACATACATCACAATAAAGAGCGCGCTGAGGACGTACATGAGCGCGGGAACCTCCTTGGCCTTGCCGCGGACGAGCTTTATTATGGTGTAGGAGATGAAGCCGAAGGCGATGCCGTCCGAGATGGAGTAAGCGAAGGGCATCATGGCTATTGTGAGGAAGGCGGGTATGGCTTCTTCCATGTCGTCCCAGGGCACGCGGACGGCGCTCTTCAGCATGAGCACGCCGACTATTATGAGGGCGGGAGCCGTGGCCGCGCCGGGGACTATACCCGCTATCGGGGCGAGGACAATGGAGGCCAGGAACAGCACTCCGACAAAGGCGGAGGAGAGGCCGGTGCGCGCGCCCTCGGAGATTCCCGTGGAGGACTCAACAAAGGTGGTTACGGTGGAGGTGCCGCAGAGCGCGCCGGTGCAGGTGGCTATGGCGTCGGCTATGAGGGCCTTGTCGCCGCCGGGGAGGTTGCCGTCCTCATCGAGCATTCCGGAGGCTCCGGCGGTGCCTATGAGGGTGCCTACCGTGTCGAACATATCAACGAGCAGGAAGCTGATTACGGCGGTTACGAGCGGGACTATTCCGAACTTGGTGAGGCCGCCGAAATCGAGCTTGAGGAAGGTGTCGGCCATCGTTATATTGCTCATCGTAACGGACTCGGGCAGGGTGGTAACGCCCATGGGGATTCCGATAAGGGTGGTGATGATGATGCCGATGAAGATGGCGCCCTTTACCTTATAGGCCATGAGGCAGGCGATAACGAGCACGCCGATGAGGGCGAGGGCGGCGGTCTTGTTGAGCGCGCCGTCAACAAAGAGGTTGAGGGCGGTTATATTGTTGGCCTCATCGAGACGCATAATGCCGGCGTTGAGCAGGCCGATTATCGTAATAAAGAGGCCGATGCCCGCGCCGATGGCGGCCTTGAGGGAGGCCGGTATGGAGGAGATTACCTTGCTGCGCAGCGGAGAAACGGCGATGGCGAGGAAGAGAAGGCCGGAGATAAAGACGATGGCCAGGCCCTCCTCAAAACTGTAGCCCATGCCGAAGCCTGCGGCGCCGGTAGCTACCGTGAAGGCGAAGAAGGCGTTGAGGCCCATGCCGGGAGCCTGGGCGAAGGGGACGTTGGCTAATACGGCGGTGAGTATACAGCCGATGGCCGCCGAGATGCAGGTGGCTACGAATACCGAGGTCCAATAATCGGGGTGCAGGGAGGTCAGGGTGTTGGGGTTGACGAACATGATGTAGGCCATCGCGAAGAAGGTGGTAAGGCCGCCCACCAGCTCGTTGCGCACCGTGGTGCCGTGCTCCTTGAGCTTAAAGAACTTTTCCATAGCAGCAAGAATCCTCCGTTTTTTTTGTTAGAAAACCGCCGTATCTCTCCGGAGATACGGCGGCGCTTCTGCAAGGCTCTCAGGCTTAAAGCTGCGCAGGAAAAATAACAAACAAAGCACAAACGCGCGTGTGTTTTCGCGCCTGTACGCTTTTTAAGCCCGATAGTCGAGCCGTTTACGGCGGCTCGGTAGAAACGCCGGGACCATATTACCCGGATTATATCGGTCAGGTATTCTATTGAACTAACAATAGCATTTTTCCGGCGGCGCTGTAAAGTGGGAAAAGCGACAAAGAAAGCCCACGGAAAAGGCGATTTTTTATAAGTCCTTGGAGATTAACGGAGAGCGCCGCCTCGGGCGCAATGCCATTGAGCAAGGGTGTCTGCCCCTGCCTTCGGCGGGGGCAGACACCCTGAAAAGCGTGGCGCAATTTGAGCGAAGCGCGGGAGCGGAGTGCTTTACATCGCGTCCTCGGGGGTAATGGTTCCCAGCCCGAGCACATAGCTTCTGTAGGCCTCCCTCCACACAACTCCGGTGTCCTGCGGCTCGGCCAAAGCCGCCGTTTCCTCGCTGTAGTCCTCCGGGGTGAAGACTACAGTGTATACGGCCGTCTCGTCGAGAGGCTCGCCGCCGAGCAGGGCGGACTCGAGGCTTCCGTCCTCGGCTCTTGTCACTTCCAGCCCCGAAGCGAAGTATTTAAAGGAAACGCTGTTGCCCTCCTCGTCTTTAATTATACGCCCGAGCTCGAGCAGCTCGCGGACCTGAGCGCCGCTTAAGGAGAGCGTTACTATATTCTGCATATTGTAGCCGGAGAGAGGGACGATAGCCCTTTCCGAATCGAGCACTCCGGCGTACATCTTGCCGTTCGAGCCGCCGCCTGCCTGGATGTAATCGCTGTATTCGCCGCGGGATACCAGCGCGAAATCGCCCAGCCCCTGCGCGTTAAGCGCGTTTGCCACAAACTGGGCGGTCTGGCTCTCGTCCAGAGTTTCCTCAACCGTTGCGAGGCTGACGACTCCTGTTTCGAGCGAGGTCTTGCGCAGCTCGTCCATAAGTTCAAAAACGCCGCTCAGCTCGCCGCCGCTAGAACACTGCTTCTGCAGATACTCGCCCGTGGGAGTCATTATGTCCGCATAGCCCGCGTACAGATAGGGCGAGGTGTGCCCGCTGTCTATCGTGGACTTCAGGCCGTCGAAGAGCTCGGGCAGCTCCGAGCCGCTCCCGACCAGCGGCAAAATGTCGCTTTCGCCGGAGTAGTAGATCATCTGCCCCTCGGTGGTGGAGAAGAGCTCGAGCAGCTTCAGCGCGTTTTCGAGCTTCGCCTCGTTGCCCGGCTCGCCCAGGCGCTTGTTGAGGCCGATTTTTATGCCGTGGCCGGTGGCGCAGAAGTCGCTCTCCTCGCCCAGGCCGTAGAGCGGGAAGGTTCCGAATTCATCCTCAGCCGCTTCGGCCTCCTCCACCAGCGCAGACTGATTGCCCAAAAAATACAGCATGGCGCACTCGCGGCCCAGGAGCTTGATGCGGTCGTCCGTTGAGCCGGAGATGTTCTGAGACTCGTCAAAGGCGCCCGCGTCCACCCAGTCCTGCAAAAGGCTTATTCCGGTTTGAAAGCCCTCCCTTGAGGAGGCCTCGCCCGCGGCAAAGCGCCGCTGCCAGTCGGACCCGTCCGGAGTCTGCAAAAAGTCGCAGAAGGAGAGCTCGCTCATCAGCGTGAAATAGGTGCCGGGGTATTTGCCCGGAATGGCGAGGGGCATAATATCGCTCTCCTGCTTTATCTGCGCTATAAGAGCTGTGAATTCCTCGTGATTGGAGGGAGCTTCCCAGCCCATCTCCTCGAAGAGAGTTTTGTTGTAGGCTATGCCTCTGACGGTGGTGGGCCCCTCGAGGAAGTATATCCTGCCCTCGACGTCCAGCTTGTTCAGCGCGCTGGCCTTGTAGTTCTGAACGAAGTCGTAGCCGGAGAGGTCCAGCATGGTTTCCTTCTGAAGCTCCTCGGAGGGAGTAGTGGTGGTTATTATAATGTCCGTAAGGTCTCCCACCTCGAAGCGCTGAAGCAGGTAGGTGCTGGAGGCCGAGCCGAAGTAGCCGCTCTTTTCAAAAACGATATCCGGGTAAGCTTCCTGAAGCAGCGCCTCAAGGTTGTTAAAGTGGTCGCCCGCCATCGGGATAAAGACGCTTAAAGCGCCGTCATCCCGCTTTGTACTGCCGCAGGCGCTGAAAAGGGAGAGCGCCAGCGCGAGCGTGAGCAAGAGGGCCGCCGCGCGAGAGGGGGAAGAATGCTTTTTCATTGCTTTTACTCCTGAGTTCTGTCTTTATTATT
>JAUNBN010000058.1:6916-7582 GCA_030527085.1 Oscillospiraceae bacterium | reverse complement strand
CGGGCACTATCAGAAGCAGGCTCCAGAGAAAGACGCGGATGGACATGGCGAACATGGACTTCACCAGCTGCATGTATTTGCCGTCTTTAAATCCCCAGAAAACGGTTCCAACAGTGCCGGGGCCGGAGCGGATATCGAGGAAATAGCGGTTCTTGCCGACGGTTATGGTGTTGCTGACGAATATCTGCCATGCCAGGCTGATGACAATTATAAGCAGAATGGCCAGCACTACGACGAGCCAGTACCTGTTGAAGAAGTCGCTCGCGGCGCTGTCGCTGCCGTAGCCCGAGCTTGAGCCCGAGCTGCCGGCGCTGGAGCTGCCGCCCGCGCTGCCCGCGCCCAAAAGGCCGAAGATAAGATATACGAGAACCGAAGTCCAATACACTCCGGGTACCCTGAGCACGTTTTTGGCGCGCTGCTTAAGGGTTGGTCTGTCCCAATAGTTCATAAAGTACCTCCCTTTAGTCGAGCCCTAGTTTATTCTGGCTCTTTTTTATATATTATATCATCACGGCGCAAGAGTGTAAATATCGCTTGAAATAGGCGACCGCCCCTGTTGCGCGCTTTTCGCCGTATCACTCCCCTCCGAGGGCTCAATGCTCAAAATCCACGCAATCGGACCGGAATTATACAGCGTTGGCCGAAGAGAGGGAAAGCACAATAGTG
>JAUNBN010000058.1:0-6906 GCA_030527085.1 Oscillospiraceae bacterium | reverse complement strand
CGAGGCAATAACAAAGGGCGCGCGCGCCCCGGGTTTAAGCGAACTGTATTTATTAAAGAGAGAAATCGTCCTTTTCGTATTTCGGCAGCTTGGGACTGCGCCTCGGAATGCGCAGAACGGGGCTATATTTAAAGCGCGGGCAGCGGAAGTAGGGCGAGACTAAACCGCGCTTGACGCAGTCTACCATGGCGCCGTCGCTGGTCAAAAGGCCGTGCTCGCAGTACTCGCAGGCGGGGGTTATGTTCTTGTCGAAAAGCTTGTATCCCATATTTTTATTATAGCGCAAGTTCAGGCTTTAGTAAATACGCTAAGTCTTTTTTCGCCCAGCAAAAACACCAAGGAGGAAGCCAGCAGCGCCGCCGCGCAGGGCGCGGAGACGGAAAAGGCGCTCACGCTCTGCGGCGCGGCGAGGGTCAAAAGGGCGCTTTGCGGCAGGAGCGCCAGCAAGATTCTCAATATCAGCTGAGATAAGAGCAAGTGTGCGGGGCGCGAGAGCAGAAAGGGCTTTATCGAGATGCGCGCCTCGCGGCAGATATCCGCTATCTGGGCCGCCATGCAGCCCCCGCAAAGACTCACTGCCAGGCAGGCTAGACCGAGCCCTCGCAGCGAGCCGATTTCACCGGCGGCGAGGCAGGCCTTGGTGACCTCGACAAAGGCGAGCGACAGCGCCCTTTGAGCCGCGCTTGCCCCCAGCGCCGCCAGGCCCTCTTCCAGATAGGCGGAAAGGCAGGAGAAAAGCACAACATAGCCGCAGAGGTTTAAAATAGCTCTAACCGCAAACTCCAGCGAGGCGCTGAGGCTGTAGCCCTCGATGCGCCTGGGCGGCGAAGCGGCGGGATTGCCTCGCTTTAGTTTGGAAGCAGGACGGGACGCGCCCCGGCTGAACAGCCTCATCACGACGGGCGTGAGCAGGGAGGCGAGCGTCAGGGAGACAAAGAGCAGCAGCCCGGCGCTCTCGCTGCCAAACATTGAGAGTCCCACGCCTGAGATGAGGAAGGCCGGCCCGGCGTTTACTGCGCCGCACAAGAGCAGCGAAGCCTGTTTTCTCGAGAGCGCTCCGCTCTGAACGCAGCCGCACAGAGCCCGCGCCCCCATCGGAAAGCCTCCGGCGAAGGAGAGAAAGACGGCCGAGGCCGTTTCTAGTCGTCTGGAGCCGCCCGAAAGCAGCGAGCGCAGGGCGTCCGTCAGAAACAGAAAGGGAAAGAGCGCGGGTATGAGGTTTTTGTAGCAGGCCGAAAGCCCGCTTAACACGCCCCGCGCGCCCGTCTCGGGCCGCAGCAGCAAGGCGGCCGCCGCGAGCAGGATAAGAGCCTGCGGCAGCAATCGCACATGAGCTTTCTTTTCGTTTTCGGCTTTCAGCACGTCTTCTCCTTTGGGATTAAGCGGAATATCCCGGCTTAATGTCCGGGAGTGTCCCGCCGCGGGTATTTTTCGCCGTTTCTTCCGTCCTCGGCGCAATATCATTAAGCTTGTGTGTTTCCCCCGCCGAAGGCGGGGGAAACACACAAAAAAGTGCGTACACACGAGTCTTTTATCTGGGTTAAAGCGCCCCTCGTACTAATATATTTATTAGGTGAAGGGGGGACTTATTATAAAAAAAGAAAACGAGGCACGCGAAAGCCCGGCGCGCAGACTGGTCAGGGGAGTGGGCTACCCCGAGGACGCGCTCTTCGACGACCCCTGCGTACACATAAGCGGCCGAGACGCCGCCGTAATCGAGGGCTGCAAGGCGGTGCTGCTCTGCGGCGAGGAGCGCATGAGCTTTGATATGGGCAGCTTCACCGTAAGCTTTTACGGCGAAAAAATGCTGATAGAGGAGCTGAGCCGCGCGGGGCTGAAGCTCGCGGGCAGGATAAGAAGCATAACTCTCGACGTGAAGGGGGTTTGAAGCCGGTGCGCCTCAACATCATGAGAATCTTCAGCGGCAGCGTGCTCGTCGAGTGCTCGGGCGGTTTTTTTGAAAGGTTTATTGAGCGGGCCGTCCGCGCCGGGCTGGAGCCCTACAACATTAGACACAGCGGCTCCTTCGCCGAGCTTCGCCTCCCCGCGCCGGACTACAGGGCGCTGCGCGCACACGCTCGAGCCTCGCAGGTCAGAATAAGGCTCAAGGCGAAGCGCGGGCTGCCCTTTTTCCTGAGGCGCTTTAAAAACCTGCTGCCTCTGGCGGCGGGCATGGCGCTAATGCTGGGCGTGATATGGGGTCTGGGCTCGCTGGTTTTGGATATCGAGCTTGCGGGCTCGAGCACAGCGCCGAAGAGCGAGATAATGGAAAGCCTTAAGCGCAGCGGATTGGAGGAGGGCTGTCTGCGCTCGGGGGTGGACGTTCTAAGGGTGGAGCAGCTTCTGATGCTCGATAATGAGCGCCTCGCCTGGGCCACTGTCAATCTTGGCTTCGGACGCGCAACGGTAGAGCTGAGAGACAAGCTGGACGAGACGGCCTCCGCAGCGGCCGAGGGAGGTATGCTTCTGGTCGCGAAGCGCGACGCGCAGATAAGACGCATAGTGCTTACCGGCGGCGAGCCGCTCGTGGAAGCGGGAGACGTCGTCGCAGCGGGGCAGACTATTGTAGCGCCCTCGCAGCTCGCGCTGCCGGGCTCATGGACGGCGGGTGTTTCGGCCAGGGTCTGGGGCAGAACAAGCTACAGCGAAACCTTTGAAACAGGCCGCCGCCATATCCGGCGCGAGAGGACAAGAGAGAGCCTTTGCTCCTACACCCTTTGCTTTAAAGAAAGCAGGCTGGAGCTGCCCTCCCGTGACTGCTCCTGGCGCTGGTACGACGAGCTGCGCTACAGCCGCCCGCTGACAGTTTTCGGCTTTGAGCTTCCGATAAGTATCGAAACGAGGGAATACATAAGAGTCGAGCAAAAGAGCGAGCTTTTAACCCCGCAGCACGCCGCCATAGTTTTGGAGGAGATGAAAAGGGAGTTTGAAAGACAAACGCTGGCCGAGGCGGAGATAGTCTGGCAGGAGAGCGAGCTTATCGAGACTGAAAGGGGTTTTGCGCTAAAGGCGAGCTATATCTGCGAGGAGGAGATAGGGGAGTATGTTTGGGCAAGCCCTTAACGCGCACTGAGTTTCCCCGCCCAAGTTGGCAAACAGCGAAAAATCCGCGAAACGAGACACATTTCTTCATTTGGACAGGACACGTAAAATGCGGTTTCCCCCGCCGCAGACGGGGGAAAGACAGCGAAAATCCGCTAAATGAGACAGAACTCTGCATTTGGTCGGGTCGTATAAAATGCGGTATTCCCCCGCCGCAGGCGGGGGAATACCGCGAAGAATCCACGAGATTAGGAAGAACTCTGCCTTGGTCGTGTTGACCAAATAAAAACAAGTGGAATAGTATAAAATTTTCAAATAAAAATGTGTATCTTTCACAGAAATATGCTATAATCATAGGCGATGAAAGGGGTGCTCATAACGAGAAAGGAAATTGACCTCATATCCCAGGAATACGCGGCCGCCATCTTCGGCAGCCTCGACAAAAACCTGAGCCTTCTGGAGCGCGAGTTTCTGGTGGATATTGCCGGACGCGGCTCTCTCGCCGTTGTCAGCGGCGACGAGGCCGCCGTTGAGGCGACGGGAAAGGTGCTGAAGGAGCTCTTGAAATTCGTGAGCTCCGGCAGCGCGCTCGACGAGCAGACCCTGCGCTACTGCGTCAATATGGTGAGGTCGGGCGACGAGCCCGCGGTTTCCGAGCTCGGAACGGGCGCGCTCTTTATAACACAGGGCGGCAAGCCCGTGAAGCCCAAGACCCTGGGCCAGAAGCGCTTTATCGAGGCCATAGAAAATAATTTCGTCGTGTTTGGCGTGGGCCCCGCGGGAACGGGCAAGACCTACCTCTCCGTTGTCATGGCGGTGAGGGCGCTTAAAAACCGCGAGATAAGCCGCATAATCCTCACAAGGCCCGCCGTCGAGGCGGGGGAGAAGCTGGGCTTTCTGCCCGGCGACCTTCAGACGAAGATAGACCCCTATTTAAGGCCGCTTTACGACGCGCTTTTCGATACGCTGGGCCACGAGGGCTATTTGAGGCAGGTCGAGCGGGGAGTTATAGAAATAGCTCCTCTGGCCTATATGCGCGGCCGCACGCTCGACAACGCCTTTGTTATACTCGACGAGGCCCAGAACACCACCAGAGAGCAGATGAAGATGTTTTTGACCCGCCTCGGCGCGGGCTCGAAAATGGTAATTAACGGCGACGTTACGCAGATAGATTTGCCCGAGGGCAAGAGCTCCGGCCTCGTAGAGGCCATGAGGGTGCTGGGGGGCGTTGAGGGCATAGCGGAGGTTAAATTCAGCGAAAAGGACGTTGTCCGCTTCAGGCTCGTAGCCGATATAGTCAAGGCCTACGAGCGGGCCGAAATGAAAAAGAACAGCAAAGGAGCGCGAAAACATGTCAAATAAGGTGTATATAACAAACCGGCAGTCGAGCGTTAAGATACCGACGGGCACGAGGCTTCTGGTGCGGCGCTGCTGCAACGCGGCGCTGGAGCTCGAGAAATTCCCGCACCCGGCGGAGATAAGCGTAACCTTTGTAGACAACGCCGAAATAAAGCGCATAAACGCCGACTACCGCGAGAAGGACGTTGAGACGGACGTGCTCTCTTTCCCGCTTTGCCAGAAGGACGACTACACCGTAAACCCCGAAACGGGCATGGTGGCGCTGGGCGATATAGTCATATCCATGGAAAAGGCCATAGAGCAGGCCAATATGTTCGGCCATACACTCTCGCGCGAGATAGCCTATCTCACCGTCCACTCCATGCTGCACCTTTTGGGCTTTACCCATGAGGAGGGCGGCATTCAGGAGGTAAGAATGCGCGAGCACGAGGAGAAAATACTTAAGGAGCTGGGGCTGCCCCGCGGCATGAGCTATGTCGCCGACGAGCTCTGATGGCGCAAAGGACAGTCAGCGCCGCGGTGATAGGCCTGCCCAACACGGGCAAATCCACCCTCATGAACGCCCTGCTGGGCTGCAAGATAGCCATCACCAGCCCCAAGCCGCAGACGACGCGCCGGCGCATGATGGGAGTTTTGACAAAGGGCGAGACCCAGTTCATGTTCTACGACACCCCGGGCTTCCACGACCCCAAGACAAAGCTGGGTGAGCATATGATAAAGGCGGTGCGCGACACGGTTTCGGGCGTGGACTGCGCCGTTTTTTTGACTTGGCCAAAAGCGGCCTTCAGCGAGGACGAGCACAAGCTGCTCGGGGTGCTCAAGCCCCAAAAAACCATACTCTGCCTGAATAAATCCGACACGCTTAAAAAGAAAGAAAAGGGCCTTGAGTTCTTAAAGAGCCTCTGCGGAGAGTTTGAGTTTAAAAAGGCCCTGCTCGCCTCGGCACGCGAGGGCGAGGGGCTCGAGGAGCTGCTTGAGGCCATTGAAAGCTTTGCGCGCGAGGGCCCTCACCTCTACGAGGACGACGCGCTTACGGACGTTCCCGAGCGCGAAATAGCAGCGGAGCTGATAAGGGAAAGCCTGCTCGCCTTTCTGCGAGACGAGCTGCCACACGGCTGCGCGGTGAGTATAGAGAGCTTCAGGGAGCGCGAGGGCAGGGATATTACGGACATTGAGGCCGAGATAGTCTGCGAAAAAAGCTCACATAAGGGAATGATTATAGGAAGGGGCGGCGTGATGCTCAAGAATATAGGCGCAGACGCGCGCGCCAAGCTCGAGGACTTTCTCGGCTGCCGCGTGAACCTGAAGCTCTGGGTCAAGGTGCGCGAGGGCTGGCGCGACAAGGAGAGCTATATAAAGGCGCTCGGGTTTTAGACCGCCGTGCTCAAGGCGGCGCCTTGTAATTTGGAGTCCTTTTCCTCTCATATAATGTATTGCAGGGCGGAAGAATAAGCTTGGAATACTTAAAAGACATGAGAGGGCTTGATATGGACTCGCGCGAGCTGTGGAAGAGCTTTTATGAGAGCGGCAGGGTAAGCGATTATCTAAACTACAGGCGCTGCGCGCTTGTTTCGGAGGATTATGAAGAAGGCGACCGAAGCGCTTGTTATCTGGGAGCACAAAACGGGGGAGGCGGACAGGGTAATAAGCCTGCTGACCCCCGAGGGAGTTGTTAGCGCCTACGCCCGCGGCTCGCTGAAGCCCGGAGGGAAGCTCACCTCAGCCACGGCCATGCTCGGCTATTCCGATTTCGAGCTGGCCGAGGGGCGCAATATGTACACCGTGGCCGAGGCATCGCCCATACTCCGCTTCGCGCGCCTCAGCGCCAATATGGCCGACTACGCGCTGGCCTGCTGCTTCTGCGAGCTGGTTCGCCTGCACGCGCCCTCGGACAGCGGCGCGGCGAAATTCCTGACGCTCACACTGAGCGCGCTGCACCTGCTCTCGGAGACGGACAAGCCCCGCGCGCTCATAAAGAGCGTTTTTGAAATAAAGACCTTGAGCGAGGCGGGCTACTCCCCCGATCTCTCCTCGTGCGCCTCCTGCGGCGGCGAGGCGGGGGAGGGCTGCTGTTTCGATTCCTCGGGCGGCAACCTGCTCTGCAAAAGCTGCGCTTCACGGCTCGGCCTGCCTTTAAACTGCCCGCCGGGAGCGCTCTCGGCGCTGCGCTACATAGTCGAGGCTCCCGCGAGCAGGGCCTTTTCCTTCAGCCTTAGCGAGAGCTCGCTTAAAGCGCTCTCGGCCCTGAGCGAGGCCTATGTCCGCCGCTGGACGGAGCACCCTCTCCCGACGCTGGATTTCTACCGCTCCATAGCCGACGGGGGTTGAAACATATCCTCTCCCCAGGAAAAACAACTGCCGAAGCCTTGAAAGCTTTGGGCACGATTTTCTTTTAAAAGGCATGATTCTTAATCTAAAGTGCATTTTATGCTTCGCATGGTCTAGTATTTCTTTTTGTCAGGGGTCAAGGGGGCGTTTCGAAATTCGCCCCCTTAGACCCCCGAC
>JAUNBN010000057.1 GCA_030527085.1 Oscillospiraceae bacterium | reverse complement strand
TACTCTGCTCGACCTCGCGGCGGACGAGCGCGCGCCGACTCCCTCGGCGGCGGCGGAGCTGGCCGTTCCCGATGTGGAAGCGCTGCTGGGCAATATGCGCTCGCGCCTTGCCGATATAAGAACCGGGGCCGCCTTTGCGCTCGAGGGCGCAAGAGAGAGGCTGTCCTCGCTCTCAGAGGGGGTTTACGAGGCCGCGCTCTCGCTGACGGATAGAGCCGCCGCTGAGCTTGAAGCCAAAACGCGGCTGCTCGAGGCGCTCGACCCCGCCAAAACGCTCTCGCGCGGCTATGCCCTCGTGCTGAACCGAGAGGGGAGCTTTGTCGAGTCGGCGGCTTGGCTTGCGGCGGGTGAGCAGATAGCGGTGCGGCTCAGGGACGGCGAGCTCGACTGCCTTATAAAAAGCGTTCGGGAGGAGAAATAATGAGCTCTCTCAGTATAGAAGCGGCCATTGAAAGACTTGAGGAAATTAACCGCGCGCGGTCGCTCGGCGAGGTGAGCGTAAATAAGGCGGTCGAGCTTTACAAGGAGGCCGCCGGGCTTATTGTCTCCTGCGAGGAGCTGATAAAAGCCGCCCGTGAGGAGATAGAAAAGACCGCAAAGGAGCTGGGGGCTGCTGATGAGAGACTTTGACACGGCTTTTTCCGAATATAAGAGCATGACCGAAGCCCGCCTCGAGGAGCTTTTGCCCGAGGATGGGAGTGAGCTTGAAGTCTATAAGGCGATGCGCTACAGCCTCCTGAGCGGAGGAAAGAGAGTCAGAGCCGCGCTTTGTCTCGCCTCCTGCGAGGCCTGCGGCGGGCGCGCCGGCGAGGCGCTGGACGCGGCCTGCGCTCTCGAGATGGTACACACCTATTCGCTTATTCATGACGATTTGCCCTGCATGGACGACGACGATATGCGCCGCGGCAGACCCTCCTGCCATAAGGCCTTCGGCGAGGCGACGGCTCTGCTCGCGGGTGACGCGCTGCTCACCTTTGCATTCAGGACGCTCAGCGGGCTTCCAAACGCGGGCGAGTGTGTAAAGCTGCTTTCCGAGGCGTCGGGCTTCGGCGGCATGATAGGCGGGCAGGAGCTGGATTTGCTCTTTGAGGAGCAAGGCGCTTCTTCAGAGGAACTGGATTCCATGCATGCTTTAAAAACGGGCGCGCTCATTCGCGCCGCGGCGGCGCTGGGCGCGGCCTGCGCAAAAGCCGATGAAGTCCGGAAAAAAGCGCTTGAGGAATACGCTCTCGCTGTGGGCCTCGCCTTTCAAATAACCGACGACGTGCTCGACGCCGTCTCAACGGATGAAGAGCTCGGCAAGCCCACGGGCAGCGACGAGCGCGGGGGCAAGACCACCTATTTCTCCCTTTGCGGGGAAGGGCAGTCGCTCGAGCGCGCGAAAGCGCTGACGGAAAAGGCGCTCGCGGCCTATAAAACGGCCTTTGGCGACGAGGGCTTTCTGCCCTCTCTCGCCTTAAACCTGCTTAAAAGGACAAATTGACATGTCTTTGCTGGAAAGCATAAAATCTCCCGCGGATATAAAGATACTAAGCTTCCCCCAGCTTGAAAAGCTGGCGGAGGAGATACGCCTGTTTTTAATAGACACGACCTCGCGCAACGGCGGCCATCTTGCCTCAAACCTCGGCGTGGTGGACATAACGCTCGCGCTGCATTACTGCTTTAACTGCCCCGAGGACGATATAGTGTTCGACGTGGGGCATCAGTGCTATACGCACAAAATAATTACAGGCCGTTTTGAGGAATTAAAAAGGCTGCGCAAGCGCGGCGGCGCGGCGGGCTTTCCCAAGCCCGCCGAGAGCGGGAGCGACCCCTTTTACGTAGGTCACAGCTCAACCTCAATTTCAAGCGCGCTGGGTCTGGCCGAGGCCAAGGCGCTGAAGGGCGACGGCTCTCATGTAGTGGCGATAATCGGCGACGGCGCCTTCAGCGGCGGCATGGCCTACGAGGCCATAAACAACCTCAAACCCTCTTTAAAGAACCTCATAGTAGTCCTGAACGACAACGAGATGTCTATTTCAAAAAGCGTCGGCTCTCTCGCCCGCTACCTGCTCGAGCTGAGGACGAGCGCCGGGTACCTCTCGAACAAAAAGCGAGTACAGGACTTTCTGGAAAAGCGCCATGTTATAGGCCCCTTTATTATAGACACCATTTTAAAATCGAAATCGGCGCTCAGGCGCGCTATCTATAACGGAACCCTTTTCGAAGAGCTGGGTTTCAATTACATAGGCCCGGTAAACGGCCACGACATAGGCGAGCTCTGTTCGATATTTGAAAACGTAAAGTCCATGAACAGCCCTATTCTCGTCCACGCGATAACTGTAAAGGGAAAAGGCTTTATCCCTGCCGAGGTCAACCCCGGGGCCTACCACGGGGTGGGGAAGTTCGACCTCGACGCCGGAAATCCCGACATCTCCCTCGCGGACAGCTACTCCAACTGCTTCGGCCGCAGGCTGGTGCAGCTGGCAGAGTCAGATGAAAAAATCTGCGCGATAACCGCCGCCATGAAATACGGCACGGGACTGCAATACTTCTATAAGAAGTATCCCGACAGATTTTTCGATGTGGGCATAGCCGAGCAGCACGCCGTGACCTTTGCCGCGGGGCTGGCCAAGGGCGGCATGAAGCCCGTGTTTTCGGTCTATTCCACCTTCCTGCAAAGGGCCTTCGACCAGCTCTACCAGGATGTTATGCTCGGCTCGGAGGACGTGCTCCTCGCCATAGACCGCGCGGGACTTGTGGGCGACGACGGCGAGACGCATCAGGGACTGCTGGACGTTGCCATGCTCGGCGAGATAGGCGGCTTTACGCTCTGCTCCCCCGCAAACTACGCGGAGCTTGAATACTGGCTTGAGGAGCTTTTGAAAACCAAAGGGCCGCGCGCCCTGCGCTACCCCAGAGGGCACGAGAGCGAAAGATTAAAGGCCTTCGGCTGCTCCAAGAATACCTTTGACCTCATAAAGAACTCTAAGCCGTGCAAGAATCTGATAATCACCTATGGCCGCGAGCTTGAACAGGCATTAGCCGCCTGCGATATACTGGAGGCGGATAAGGAGAGCGCCGACATACTAAAGCTCAACCGCCTGCTGCCCGTGGACGCCGGAGCGCTGTTCGAGGCTGCGAAATACGAGAACATACTCTTCGCCGAGGAGGGAGTAAGAGTGGGCGGTCTCGCCGAGACCTTCCTCTTGAGGCTTTCCGCGCTGGGGTTTAAGGGCAAGTACACGATAATAGCCGCCGAAAGCCCGGCCGTCTCCTGCGGCAGCATTGAGGAGCAGCTTCGCGACCTTGCGCTTGACGCCGATTCTCTCGCGATAGCGGTAAAGGCGGCGGCAAAATGAGTAAAAAACGGCTGGATCTGCTGCTGCTCGAGCGAGGGCTCGCCGAAAGCCGAGAGAAGGCCCGCGCGCTTATTATGGCTGGTGAGGTCTTTGCGGACGGCGAGAGGGTTGACAAGGCGGGAGCTCAGATCTCCGAGGGCGCCGAGCTGGAGGTCAGGGTGCCTCTTAGTCCCTTTGTAAGCCGCGGCGGTAAGAAGCTCGCCAAGGCGCTTGAGAGCTTTGATATAAGCCTTGAGGGGCTTGTCTGCGCGGACATTGGAGCCTCCACCGGCGGGTTTACGGACTGTATGCTCCAAAACGGCGCGACGAGGGTCTATGCCGTGGACGTGGGCTACGGCCAGCTCGCCTGGAAGCTTCGCAGCGACGAGCGGGTGGTCTGCCTCGAGCGCAGGAACGCGCGCCATCTTACTGCCGAGGATATACCCGAAGAACTTGACTTCGCTGGTGCCGACGTTTCCTTCATCTCCCTGAGGTTAATCTTTCCGGCGCTCGTGCCTCTTATGAAAGAAGGCGCGGCGGGAGTGTTCCTGATAAAGCCGCAGTTTGAGGCGGGCAGGGAAAAGGTAGGCAAAAAAGGCGTTGTGCGAGACGCGGCGGTGCATGTAGAGGTCATAAACGCCGTGCTGGGCTATCTTGAAGAGAACGGCTTGCGCGCTCTGAGCCTGGATTTCTCGCCGATAAAGGGACCCGAGGGCAATATTGAATACCTTGTTTACGCCAAAAAAGAGGACGGTAAGAGACTGAGTGGCCCAAACGCGGATACTGAGTTGCCTTTCGAGGGGAAATACAGCGAAAATAGCACGCAAACGGGGTCCTTCCGAGAGAGAGACGGCCTTGACGCACAGGCTGTAGTTGAAAGAGCGCACGAGTCTTTAGACTAGTTTTTCCGCCTTTTGTGTTTTAAAGGAAATGGTTTCATGGTAATATTTATACATCTCAAAACCGAAAGCACGCGCAGCATCGAGCGAGCCGGCGTATTATGTGAACGGCTGCGCTCACAGGGCGTGCGCTGCCTTGCGAGCGAGACCAACGCGGCACTGCTGGGCGCTTATGCCGAGCCCGCCGATATATCGAGCGCGCAATTCGACCTTTTAGCAGCCGTCGGCGGCGACGGCACGATGCTCGAGGCCTCTCGCCTCGCCATAGAGCGCGACAAGCCGGTTTTCGGCGTTAACGCGGGCCGCGTGGGCTTTTTGTGCGCCTTTGAGGCGGAGGGCATAGAGGAGCTGAAGCTTTCGGATATATACGCCCTTAAAGCCTCGCGGCGCGCTATTCTGGAGGCGTCTCTGAAGCCCGGGGAGATAAGCTACGCCGTTAACGAGATAACGCTCAATAAGACCGATTTCTCCAAAACAGTGGAATTTGAGACCTTTTACGGCAGCAACAGTCTGGGCCATTACCGCGCCGACGGAATTATAGTTTCAACGCCTACGGGATCAACGGGCTACTCGCTTTCGGCGGGCGGGCCTATCACCGACCCCGAGCTTCGCGCGATGGTGGTAACACCCATCTGCGCGCACTCGCTGATGTCGCGCTCCCAGGTTCTGGCGGGAGCCTATCCCTTCAGGATAATTCCCGCGCAGCGTTTTGCCAACGAGATGCGCGTCTCCATAGACGGCGGAGCCTACGGCGAGTGCGATGAGGAAAACGGGCTGAGCGTGGCCTTGAGCCGCCGGACGCTCTCGCTGCTGGCCAACGAGAAGCGCAGCTTTTACGACGTGCTCTTTAAGCAGATTTCACAAAGGAGATAGTTATGAAATCGACCCGTCTGAGAGAGATAGGCAGAATAGTCAGCGAAAACGAGATAGCGACTCAGGAAGAGCTCTTGGAGCATCTCTCGAGCCGCGGGTTTAAGGTCACTCAGGCTACCGTCTCGCGCGACGTTAAGGAGCTCAGGCTCATAAAGCGCAGCACTCAGGGCGGAAAGCAGTGCTACGCCTTCGAAAGCGGCAGACAGGAATTTCCCGACCGCTTCCGCAATATCTTTCACGACTCTGTAATCTCGGTAGACACGGCCTGCAATATCGTCGTAGTAAAATGCCATGTGGGTATGGGCAACGCGGCCTGCGAAGCGCTGGACACAATGAGCTTCCCTCACATAGTGGGGACAATAGCGGGCGACAACACCATTTTCGCCGCCGCGGATTCCCCCGAGTCCGCTCTGGAGCTCGCGGGCGAGCTCTCTGCGCTGCTTTAAGGAAAGGCTGTTTAAAATGCTAAGCGAGCTGAATATAGAAAATGTCGCCGTTATAGAGCGCGCCGCCGTTACCTTCGATGAGGGGCTCAATGTCCTCACGGGCGAGACCGGCGCGGGCAAATCCATACTTATAGATTCGATAAACGCGATACTCGGCAACCGCACGACGCGCGAGATAGTTCGCACCGGCGAGGAGCGCGCTGTTATTTGGGCCGCCTTTGAACAGGTGGGCGAGAGAGTAGCCGCCTCCGTGAGGGAAAAGGGCTACGAGTGTGAGGATTCGCTTATATTGCACCGCGAGATAACCGCCGACGGCAAGAGTCAGTGCCGCATAAACGGCAGGCCTGCCACCGCCGCCACCGTGCGCGAGATCTGCGAGGGGCTTATCAATATCCACGGTCAGCACGACAGTCAGGATTTGCTCAACCCCGACAAGCATATAGACATAATAGACGCCTACGCCGAGCTGGAGGGCGAGCTGGCAGAATACGGCTCGCGCTATTCGCGCCTTCTGGCGCTCAAGCGCGAGATAGAGGGCGTTAACACGGACGAGGAGCTCAAGGCACGCCGCGTCGAGCTGCTAACCCACGAGATAGACGAGATAGAAAAGGCATCTCTGAAAGAGGGCGAGGAGGAGGAGCTAAGCTCGCTGCGGAACCTTATCCGCAACAGCGAGAAGATGATAGCCGGCGTCTCCGCCGCTCGCGCACTGCTCTCAGGCGAGGGGGACGAGGGCGGGGCGCTGGTCTCCCTCTTTGAGGCCTCGCGCAGTTTGGGCGATATACGCGGCGCGGACAGCGAAATCAACGCGCTCGGAGAGAAGCTCGACGAGCTCTACTACCAGCTTTGCGATGTTTCTTCAGAACTCGGCGCCTGGCTTGAGAGCTTCGACTACGACCCCTCGCGGCTCGAGGCCATAGAGGAGAGGCTGGACCTCATCTATAAGCTCAAGAGCAAGTACGGCGGCAGCATAAGCGAAGTCTTGAGCTACGGAGAGAGCGCGGCGAGGGAGCTTTCCGAAATAAACAGCGCCGAGGAGCGATTGCTGTCACTAAAGCAGGAGAGCGCCGATCTTTTAAAAGAGCTTAGAGAAAGAGCCGGGGCGATAGAGGCCAAAAGGCTCGAGGCTATAAAGAGCTTTGAGGGCAGAATAAAAGAGGAGCTCGAGTTTCTGAATATGCCCGGCGTTTCCTTTATTGGGGCCTGCGAGACGGGCAAGCTAAACCGCAAGGGCCGGAACACCGTTGAGTTTCTCGTTTCCGCTAACGAGGGCGAGCCGCCCAAGCCCCTGGCTAGAATAGCCTCCGGCGGCGAGCTCTCGAGGATAATGCTGTCCGTTAAAAACGTGCTGGCCGAAAAAGACGGTATCGGTACCCTTATTTTTGACGAGATAGACACCGGCGTTTCGGGAGAGAGCGCGGGAAGGATAGGCAGAAAGCTCAAGGAGAGCTCCCGTTCGCGTCAGACCATCTGCGTTACCCATTCCGCGCAGATAGCCGCCTTTGCAGACGTGCATCTCAAGATAGAAAAGAGCGTACACGATGGCCGCACCTTTACGCAGGTCTCGCGCCTCGCGCACGAGGAGAGAGTAGGGGAGCTCGCCCGAATAATCTCGGGAGACAATATAAGCGGGATTTCGCTGCAAAACGCAGAGGAAATGCTCGAGCGCAGCAAATGACCTCGAGACGGATTTAATACAGCCGGCACCGGGAGCGGACAGAAGCGGGTATGCTTGGGAGTGGCCCAAAAGCGCGCAATAGGGGCACTGGACAAAAGCTCCCGGGCTTGACAAAAGGATTTTCGTTTAGTAGACTCTAGAAAACACAAAACGGCTGAGACGCAGCAAGCAGTAGCGAGTGCGAAAGGCGGCAAAGAGAGCCCGCGGCAGGTGAGAGCGGGCGAGCGCGCACATATAAGCGAATTACGGCTGCCGAGCTTCTTTTTTCAAGACGAGCTGCGCCCGTTAGAGCGCTCAAGGTCGTTGACTCGACCTTAAGAGGTTCGCGCCCGCGAGGGGCGGACGAACAAAGGTGGTACCGCGAGAGCTTCGCCCTTTGGCTTTTGAGCCGAGGGGCTTTTTCGTTGCCGGACG
>JAUNBN010000056.1 GCA_030527085.1 Oscillospiraceae bacterium | reverse complement strand
ATTACCGCGTTGCCGCTTTTCAGGCAGAGCGCGGCGGAGTCGGCGGCGACATTGGGCCGCGATTCAAAAATAACGGCTATTACGCCTATGGGCACGCTAATCTTTTCGAGCTCTATGCCGCTTGAGAGCCTCTTTCTCTCGAGCAGCTCGCCCACCGGATCGGGCAGGGCGGCCACCTCGAGCAGACCTTCGGCAATAGCGCCTATTCTCCCGCTTGTGAGAGTAAGGCGGTCTATAAAGGCCTCGCCCATGCCCTCGCCGCGCGCTCTTTCAACATCGAGCGCGTTGGCCTTCAATATCTCGCTCTCGGCGTGCCTGAGGCTTTCGGCCGCAGCCTCCAGCGCCCTGTTTTTCCGCTCGGCCGAAGCCGTCATAAGCACCCTTGATGCCGCCTTGGCCCTCGCGCCCAGCTCCCTGATTTCGCTCATTTTTTCACCGCCTTAAATAGAGTTCCCACGCTTTTTCCGTCTATAAGATCGTAAATATTGCTTATAGGCTCCGAGTTCATAACGACCGTGTCTATACCGGACCTTCCGGCGTATTTCGCGGCGGCGAGCTTCGTTATCATGCCGCCCGTGCCGAGCGCGCTGCCGGCGCCCTGAGCCATTCTTTCTATCTCCGGCGTTATCTCGTCCACCTCGGCCAGAAGCAGCGCCCCCGGCTGCGCGGGGTCGCGGTCGTAAAGGCCGTCGGTGTCCGTGAGCATAACCAATGCGTCCGCGCCTATAAGCTCGGCTACGCTTGCCGAGAGCATATCGTTGTCGCCGAATACTATCTCGTCTACGGCGACGCTGTCGTTTTCGTTTACTATGGGTATGGCCTCGTACTGAAAGAGCTTTTCAAAGGTGTTGAGCAAATGAGAGCGCCGCTCGCCCTCCTCGAAGTCCTCGCGGGTTATCAGAAGCTGACCCACTGTGTGGCCGTATTCTGAAAACATCTTGTCGTACATGAACATAAGCTCGCACTGCCCGACGGCCGCGGCGGCCTGTCTGCCCGGCGTGTCGTCGGGGCGCGAGGGCAAAGCGAGCTTGCCTGCTCCCACGCCTATTGCGCCCGAGCTTACAAGCACTACCTTTAGGCCGGAGTTCATAAGGTCGGAGAGCGTCTTGACAAGCGCCTCCATTCTTCTGATATTTGTGCGGCCGCTCGCGTGCGTCAGCGTTGAGGTCCCTACCTTGAATACCACGCACTTTAAGCCCTTAAGCATTTGTCATTTCCTCTGTTTTCTTAAATTCCGCCGTGTCGTGCGGCTCCTCGGCTTCAGTTTCCTTCGATGCGGGCGCTCTCGATTTCCGCCTTCTCCAATAGAGGATAAGCAGCGCGAGAGTAATGAGTGATATTGCCTCCGAAACGCGCCAGAGCGGGCGGCCGACAAAGCTAACCTCGATACCGCCCTCGTACAGCGCGGGTATGCTTACGCTCAGCATTCCCCCCTCGCTCCCGGTAAGCTCCAGCTCGTTTCCGTTCTCGTCTGCGGCCTTGTAGCCGGGGTAGTACAGCAGGGTGAGCTCAAGCTCCTCGGTGTTTTGGGAGGTATTGCTCACCTGCGCGTCAATTCTCAGCTTATCTCTCGAAAAGCTCAGTACCTCGACAGCGTCCTCCTCCGGGTAGTACTTGTTGCAGTCGTGCAGGCCCGCTCCCTGCGGCAGGTACTCGCCGGCAACTATGCTGCGCGGTGATATGCTGTACATCTCGTAAAACTCTGCGCTGTCGTCGTAATCCTGTATGAAATAGAGAGTCTGAACAACACAGGCCGCGCCCAACAGGCACACGCAAAGAACTCTAATCGAGTTCTTATCAATATAGCAGGCCCCGACAGCAGCCGCCAGTGCCAGCCAAACTGAGACGAGAGAAAGCAGCCGCCATGGGAACTGTATCGTCGTCACTATTGAAGGCAAAAGAGAATAGAGCCAATCCCAGGGGAAGTATACGGAGCAGGCAAAAAGGGCCGCCGCCGCAAACGCAAGTGCAGCCAGACCCATCCTGCCCCTTGTTTCACCGAGCGCTCCGCGCTTCAAGAACACAAAAACCATGCACAGAGCGGCCGCCATGAGCGCAAGCCCGAAACCGAGGGGTATTTCGCCCTCTGTACCCTGCTCTAAATACATTGCTTCACCTTTGCATAGTCCGAGAGGGGTAAAGAGCTGGCCGAGCGTGGCTGCGTGCGCGGCGATGGAATAGCTGTACTCATACATAAGAAGCTCCAGCCCCATGCCCTCAATAATAGGCGCCAGCGACCAGGCGTTCAGCGCGAGCGTAAAGCCGGCCGTCTTGGCAAGGGCGGCGAACCTTGCGCGTTCAAATACCCTTTTTATACAGACAAGGCAGACGCATAGAGTTGTAAGGCCGATAAGCAGACAGCTTATAAGGTGGGACTGGATTATGCCGCTGTAGCCGGCTATACCCATCCAAAACCCCTTTTTGAACTCTTTCGTCCCTGCCGGCTCAAAGAGCATAGCGTAAAGCGCGGCCAGCACCAGGGGCAGAAAAATCATGGCCAGCGCTTCGCCCACGGCCGCGCGCAAATATATGTTAACAGCGCGGTAGAGCGCGAGGGTATAGGCGGCCGCGCCGAGAGCCGCGGCAAAGGGCCGCTTTACAATCGCCTTGAACGATATGTAGGCGACAAAGCAGGTCGCGGCATTGGCGCAGAATATCAGAAGCTTATATACGAACATGACAGGCAGCGAGCACATCCGCAGCAGAGCAAAGGGCCATAAAAACAGGCTTGGATACATAAGCGAATCTGCGTATCCGTAACCAAAGAGCGCAAAAGGATTCATTCTCACGGGGAACTGTCCGGCAAGAAAGCCCTCTTTAATGCCCTCAAAGCGCATTAAGAAGGATTCCAAATCGTGTCCCGCATACAATTTTTCAAAAAACAGCGGAGCGCTCGACAATAACACCGCGGCTGCCAAGGCTAAGAAAACGAGCCTTCTCTCGCGGTATTTTGAAGACAGCCCTCCCTTGGTAAACTGCCATACCAGAATGTCTCCGACCGCAAAGAGCAGCGCCAGACAGAAGACTGCAAAGACCGCCATCGCGCCGTTTGACCTTACCTCGGCGCCGCTCACTATAACTCTTCCGGCCTGATAGTATATGGCGGCGCTCACCGAGGCCTCGCTGCCCCAGACCCAGACCGTCGTTTGAACCTCTCCCACTCCGGCGGACATCAGGCTGAAGTCGTCCTTCCAGACGCCCTTTTCGCTCTCATCGGCGAGGTCTATCGTAAGCATATTGCCCGCTATATTGCGCTCGCAGAATATACTAACAGTATAGGAGCCGCGGGGCAGGGAGAGGCGGGGCGTTTTGACGAACCTTTCAAGGTAGCCGAAGGAGTCGTCCATAACGCGCGCGCCGTCCTCGTTCGTATAGCCCGAGAGCGCCTGCATTTCGGCGGCGCTCAAGGTTATGGATCTCTTGGGGCTTAAAGCCGAAAAAATCGCAAGGGCAAGCAGCAGCGCCGCCTGAATTATCAGCGCCAGCCGCATTCTTTTGTTCCGCCAAAAGACCTCTCTCATAAAGCTCTTTAATCCTTTTTGGAAAGTCTTATTCCGGAAAAGCTCCCCTATCGCGCGAGCGCCGCCATCTGCTTTCTTTTAAAGCCGCGCACCGTCAAAAAGAGCAGCGTCAGCAGAGAGAACGCATCGGCCATATGCCAGATGGTCTCGCCGACAAAGTCAATTTCAACCTCTCCTTCAAAGCCGGCGGGAAGCCTCAGCGTCAGCGTGCCGTTTTCTCCGCTGAAAAGCTCCAGAGCCTCGCCGCTTTCTGCGGCGCGAGCGCTGTAGCCCGGGTAGTACAGCAGGGGCACTGTGAGCTCCGCCTCGCCGCTTGAGGCGTTGGCCAGCCGCATTTCCACTTTGAGTCCCTCTTTTTCGTAGCTCAGAACCTGCACGGTCTCGGACTCGGGATAAGCCTTGTTGAGCAGGCTCATTTTCGTTCCCGCCGGAAGGTACTCGCCGTTGCCCACGCTTGAGCTGTGCAGTCCCGGAGTGTCATATACATAAAAATCAGGCCCATAGGTACTGAAGAAAAAGGCGCATTGCACGCAGGCCGCAAGCGCCAAAAGCCCGCAGGCCATGAGCGCGCTTCTGCCCTCAAGCTCGTTTAAGCCCGCGCAGCCGGCAAAGACAAGCAGCGGCGTGGCCACCGAGAGCAGCCGCCAGGGGAATTGCAGCGTCATGGCTACCCTGCCGATAAGCGGCAGAGAACAAAGGGCGTCCCAGGGGAAGAAACAGGTAGTCGCAAAAAGACAGACGGCGGCTCCCGCAAGGGCTATGAGCCCCGCTTTGATATAGCGGTTTTTAACAGCGCCGCGCCTTATAAAACTGAATACGAACACGGCTGCCGCGCTCAGGATAAGAAGGCCCAGTCCGTAGGTCATTTCGCCCTCGATTCCGGCCGAGAGCTCCTGCCCTAGCCCGGCGCAGCGACCGTCCAGCTCGAAGAGCTGGGAGGGGTAGAGCGCGGCCTGCGGAACCGAATAAGTGAAGAGCGGCGTCTCGCTTGAATTGACTCTGTAATCCCCTCCCACAAGCAGACAAAAGGGCAGTAAAAACCAAAGATTCAAGGCCAGGGTCGTGAGCGCGAGCTTCAGCAGAGCCCTGAAGCGATCCTTTTCAAATACTCTCTTTATGCTCAGCAGAAGAAATACCAGCGCATAGGCTCCCATCATAACATAGCTCAAAACATGGGACTGTATTATCCCGCTAAAGCCCAGCACGCCGTATAACACGCCCTTTTTCAAGGAGGCGGAATCCCCCTGTCCGCGCAGAATGAGCCAGAGGGAGGCCGTTATAAGCGGGAAGAAGCCCATAGCCAGAGCCTCCCCTACCGCGGAACGCAGCCAAAGGTTTATAAGCCTGTAGCTTGCAAAGGCGGAGAGCGCCGCTGAGGCAAGCGCAGTAAAACGCCTTTTGAAGATGGCCTTGTAGCCGAAATAGGCGCTCAGCACGCAGAGGGTGTTTATAGTGAGAACAAGAGCCTTGTAGCAAAACGTGATCGGGAAGCCCAGCAGTCGAAGCAAGGCAGCGGGATAGAGGAATAAATCCGGGTAGAAGAGCCCGCTCGCATAGCCGTAGCCCTCAACGGCGAAGGGGTAAACTCTCGCGGGTATCTGGCCGTGCCTTAAGGCGTCCGCAACGCCCTCAAGGCGCATAAGATGCCCTTCAAGGTCATGCCCCTCCCGAAGGCCGTCCGGCAGCAGGGGCAGACAGGCGAGAAGCACCAAGGCCAGCAGAGAAAGCAAAATGAAACGCCCGGTTCTGTCGTTTTTGAGCCTTCCATATTTAAACAGATAGAAAACCGTGTCGGCAAGAGCGCAGACAAACACAAACAGCGTAAGCGCCGCCAGCGTCAGCCGCCCGTTCTCTTTGACGCCAAGTTCTCCGACCGAAAGCGCGCCGTATTGATAATAGGTCGAAATTGAAACGGAGGCGCTCGAGGACAAAACCCAAATGTTTGTTTCAAACTCGCCGTCGCAAACCGGGATATAGACCAGCCTGTCCGCCAAAACGCCCTCGCCGCTCTTTATTTCGAGCATATTGAGATGGTCGGCGGTATTGGAAACATCAATACTCAAGGTGTAGCTGCCCCTCGGAAGCTCCATAGTCGGGGCGCTGGTGAAATAGCCCTGATAGCCGTAGGTGTCGTCGATATAGCGGCCCTCTTCGGTGAGCGTTCCGGCGTAGAAGCCCATCTGTTCGGGAGCGAGCTCTACAGCCTCGCGGGGGCTCAGAATTATAGAAAACACGAAAACAGCCGCTATGAGCAGCTGCGCCGCTAAAACAATATAGAATTTCCGGCCGCAGAAAAGCCGCTTTAACCCGCTCATCTTGAACTCACTCGACCTCCTCGCTCCAGGGCCAGCCCAGCTCCGTCCACATCTCGGTCACGTTGCCGTCGCTCTCGTAGACCTCGTCCATGGGAACGACATAGGTGTAAAGCCCGCTGTTCCTCACGGCCGGGCCGCGCGTGAAGTGAGTTACGCGGACGTTCGTGAACAGCGACTCGGCTATCCATATCTCCTCGTCAGTCATGCCCATAATTATGGCCATATGGCCGTCCTCGGCTATGAGGTCGCCTACTCGCGGCTCGTCGGAGCGTATGTAGTCGGAGCTTATCCACTCGAGCTCTGCCAAATCGCAGAGGTCGTTGTCGCCGTATTCGTCGCCCGCGCCCAAATCGCCCACTATCGTTCCGCCGTTGCAGAGCACCCAGCTCACGAAGCCGCTGCAGTCCAGCCCGTTGGGGTAGCGAACGCCGCCCACAAAGGCGTATTTCGTCTCAAAATTCAAGAGCAGGCTCCCCCAGGTGGCGGGGCCGTAGCGTATGCCCTCGGGGTCGAGAAGATCGAACTTGCTCTCGGTCAGGTAGAGGCCGCGGTGGTAGAAGCGGCCCTCGCCGTCGGCGTAGGGTCTCCCTGCGTGGGGGTTTAAGCGTCCGTTTTCAAAGAAGTAGGCCACTTTATAGGGGAACTCGAGCGTCAGGAAGCGCGCGGCGGCAACCGCCCCTCCGCGGGTGCCTAAGCCCCCCGCCTGCTCTATGCGGTCAAAGAGTATCTCGTCGAGCAGCGCGGCCTCTTCCTCGGTGTACCGTTCAACGTAGCGGTAGTCCAAAAGCCGCTTTTCGGAGGTGTGCCAATTGGGCAGGGTTATGAGGTCGGTAACCACCGCTCTGACGGTGTCCGAAGCGCCGTCGGCGCTTGCAGCAGTTATCTCCGCCACGCCTACGCCAACCGCCTCGACCTCGCCATTGGTAACCCTCGCAACGCTCGTGTCTGAGGAGGTCCAGGTCAGCCGCTCGCTGGCCTCGCCCATTGTATAGGTCTTGGCCGTAAGGCTCTGACGGCCCTGCAGCGGCAGGTAGATGTTCTCTCTGTCGAGCTGGACGG
Organism: Oscillospiraceae bacterium; assembly: GCA_030527085.1. GTDB lineage: Bacteria > Bacillota > Clostridia > Oscillospirales > Ruminococcaceae > JAUNBN01. The sequence goes on along the minus strand of JAUNBN010000056.1, from coordinate 812 downwards.
AGAGCACGCGGTCTATGCGGTATTCCTCGCTCTCAGGCTCGCTGATAACTCCCCTCTTGTCCTTGACGAAGAAGTGTAGCCTGCCGTCGCTCACATCGAAGCTGCAAACGCCGTTCTCGGCCTTTACCCAGCGCGGATCTTCCGCCGAGGGCGCTTCGCCGTCCGGCGAGAGCAGGCACCAGAGGTCGCCGCCGCCTATCATCCAAGAGCCCTCGGGGCGGACGGTCACGGTAACGGTGTTGTCCTCGTTTACAGTATTTGAAACGCTTATCTCGGCTATATGCGGCGGTATAGCCTCGGCGTAGGAGGCGTAGGCCGCGCCGGAGAGCAGGAGCAGCATCAGCAAGGCAGCCAGCGCCGGCAGCAGCTTAAAAAAGGCGCCGCTCCTCGCCATCGTTATGCGCGGGTAGCTCACAATGGGCCTTGCGAGAGCCGCCTCGGTATCTACGCGGTAAACCAGGGCGGGACGCGCGGGCGCGCGGCCGCGGTCTATTCTGGTAGCCTTTATGCGGGGGCGGAGGTCTATTCCGCTCAAAGGGTCGTCCTCGCTTGAAAGCTCGCGAAGCTCGCCTCTGATTTCGGAAAGCCCGGTCTCGGACTCCTCAGCGGCGGATTCGGTCTCTTCAGAGCGCTCTAAAACCTCGGACGGCCTCCCGCTTAAGGCGGCGTCCGCGAGGTCTTCGATTTTTCCCTTGAATTTAAAAACCGCCATTTAACCTCAAAAGTGAGCGCTCGAAAAAGGGAAGCGCCTCGATTGCGCGCTTTTTTCACTGTTCGAAACCGCTTTTAGCCATTATGCGAAAAAGCCCGCG
>JAUNBN010000055.1 GCA_030527085.1 Oscillospiraceae bacterium | reverse complement strand
TTCGGGCAGCCCCGCGTTCACGTCGAGAATATGCGCGCCCGCCTCCTGCTGCGAGAGGCCGAGGTTCAGGATATAGCCCATATCTCCGGTCCTCAGCGCCTCCTTGAGCCGCGGCTTACCAGTGGGGTTGATGCGCTCGCCGATGAGAACGGGCGAGAGGCCGAACTCCACGGCACGGGCGTAGGAACTCACGAGACTGCGCTCTTTTTCTTTAAGGGGCGCGGGGGTCAGGGCAGAGGTGGTTTTCACCAGGCTTTCGATGTGCTCGGGCGTGGTGCCGCAGCAGCCGCCCGCTATGCGAACGCCCATTTGCAGGTATTCGCTCATCGCGGCGGAAAAATCGGGGGGTAAAACGTCGTAGCAGGTTTTACCGTCCTCAATACGGGGCAGCCCCGCGTTGGGCTTGAGCAGTACGGGCAGCGAAGAATAGGCCAGATATTCCTCAACAACGCCCCGAAGCTGCAATGGCCCCAGCGAGCAGTTCGCGCCTATAGCGTCCGCGCCCATTCCCTCGAGCAGCGCCACCATGGCAGCGGGAGAAGCTCCCGTCATCAGCCGGACGTCCTCGTTGTAGGCGTTCGACACAAAGACAGGCAGGGAGCTGTTCTCCTTAGCCGCCAGCAGCGCGGCCTTCGTCTCGTAACTGTCGTTCATGGTTTCTATGAAAATCAAATCCACGCCGAAGGCCGCTCCCAGCTTCACCGTTTCGGCAAAGACGGCCACGGCATCCTCGAAATCCAAATCCCCGTAGGGACTGAGCATACGGCCCAGGGGACCGATATCCAGCGCGACGAACTTTTCCCGCGCGCCGAGACTGCGCGCGCGCGCTTTTTTCGCGTTCTCCACAGCCGCGTGAATCAGGGTCTCGAGCTCCTCCTCGGCGAATTTTAGGGCGTTTGCCCCAAAGGTATTGGTGCAAACGATATTCGTGCCTGCGTTATAGTAGGCCTCGTGGACGGAAACTATTGTCTCAGGCCGCGAGAGGTTCCAGCGCTCGGGGTATTCTCCGGGCTTAAGGCCGCGCGCCTGCAGCAGCGTGCCCATGCCGCCGTCCAGATAGACGATGTGGTTTTTTAAGTAGTCCAGAATGTTCATTTAATAAATAATCCCTCTTTGGGGGCGTTACGCCGTGTGGATACTTCACTGTATTCCGACTATGCATACTTTCCACAGTGCTTCCCCCCCGCCTTCGGAGTGGAAAACACTGCGTTCTATACGCTTTGGGCTGCCGCTTCCTCTTTATCTCCGCGCAGGCCGCAATCCGTTTTGAGGCAGCGCTCGCATTTTTCCCGCTCCCGCGCGGCAGTCTCTCGGGCCGGACGCAGCCCGAAAAGGGCGGTAACGGATTTTGAGGGGCTCATCAGCAGGCTGGAGTTGAGCGCGAGGCCTATCTTGCCGCAGTCCAGCAGGCGGAAGAAATCCCGCTGAACCTCGAGAGACAAGTCTCCGTAGCCCGGCGAGAAGCGCGGGGTAATTTCAAGACCCTTAGAGCGCGCCTCTGCTTCCGTCTCACTGCAAAACAAATCGCAGAGGGCCTCTATTCGCTCCGCGCCCAGCGCCTGAAGCAGCAGAGCCCTTGCGGGCGAGAGGCGCTGGCTGCGCTCTATCAGGCGGTCGAGCTCCAGTCCCAGAGTGGCGGCGAACATTACAAGCTCCTCGGAGCCGTCAAGACAGCTCGCCAAATCCCCGGACTGAGCTCGAAAGGGTAGCCGCGGCGCTCCGCCGAACCAGTCGAGCGCAAAGCAGCGGAAGCAAAGGCGGTAGGTAAGGAGGGGCAGCGCCTCTGAGACAGCCCCGTCCAGCAGGACTGACAGCTCGGAGGGCTTTGGCTCAGAGCGGGCGTAAAAGGCGTAGCGCCAGACCTCCGTCTCGTTTACAGGAGGAAGCTCCGCCGCGGTATAGGTCTTTACAAACACAACCCCCGCCATCAGGCCGAAAATCTCTTGCCGAGAATGTCCGACAGGCAGCCGAGAATGCCCTCGGCGACCTCGGGCTTGTTCATGGAATAGACGTGTACCTTTGTTACACCGTTTGCGAAAAGGTCGATTATCTGATCCGCGGCGTAGGCTATGCCCGCCTGCCGCATCGCAAGGTCGTCCGAGCCGAAGCGGTCAACCATGGCCTTAAACCTCTGCGGCATGAAAGCGCCGGAGAGCTTTATGGCGCGCTCCACCTGATTGGCGTTCGTTATCGGCATGATGCCCGGCAGCACCGGAACGCTCACTCCCGCCTCGCGCAGCTTGTAGAGGAAGTTGTAAAAGAGGTTGTTGTCGAAGATCATCTGCGTCGTCAGGAAATCGACGCCGGCCTCGACCTTTTCCCTGAGATGGGCGATGTCCTCGCGCTGATTCGGGCTCTCCGGGTGTACCTCAGGATAACAGGCTCCGCCTATGCAGAAATTCGCGCCGCTCTCCTTGAGCTGCCTTATCAGCTCTACCGCGTAGCGGTAGTCGCAGCCCTCCCGCCCATTTTCTAGGAGCTCCGGCGTGAGGTCGCCCCTTAAGGCCATCACGTTTTCTATGCCCGCATCTTTCATTTCCTCAATGCGCCGCGCCACAGTTTCTCTGGTGGAGGAGACGCAGGTGAGGTGCGCCAGCGTCGGGACCTGGTATTTTTCCTCTATACCCTTTGCAATCTTAACCGTATAGCCGCTCACGCCGCCTCCCGCGCCGTAGGTAACGCTCATGAAAGCGGGGCGAAGCGAGGCTATCTTCTCAGCCGCGGCTCGGACGCTCTCGAAGGAGGTCTCTTGCTTTGGAGGAAAGACCTCAAAGGAAAGGGACATGCGCTCATCTTTGAGAATACTGCTTATTTTCATGGTTTCCCTCCGCGTTTTAAACCCGAAAGCGTCATTATTGCGCGCTTTTCGTGGTATTACACCCCAAATACCCGTTTTTGGCTCATTCCCTTAATCCGGGCGGCGCGCCCTTGAGAAAGCCGCGCTGAATTTATAAGCATTTTAACACGAATTGCGCCTCAGCGCCACAATACGGGCAAAAAGAGCGCGCCCCGATTGCGTGCTTTTTCACTGTGTTCCCTCGCCTTCGACGCAATGCCGTTAAGGCTGGGGCAAGTGCGCATCTCCGCGAGGGGACACAGTATCGTACCCGCTTTTGGCAAACTCTCTTAAAAAGCGCCGCTTTATCCAGCCCCTACTCGACAGCTTTGCGCGCTCGGAGCTTGCTATACTTTGTTTCCAATCTCAAAAAGAGGGAACGGCGATTTAAGAAATGAAGTATAAGACAAGCGTTAAGAATACCGTGGGGCGCTTTCGTGAGCGGGTAAGCGGCTCGGCTCTGAGTTCTCTGGGGCGCGCGGCGCTCGCTCAGGGGGCGGCGGCGCTGCTGGCGCTGCTGCTGGCGCGCACGCCCTTTACCGAGGGGCTCTACCCCTTCGGGCTGGCCCTTGTTATAGGGGCCTCGGACGGCTACGCGATAGCGGCGCTGCTGGGCTTCGTCCTGAGCCACTGGGCAGGCGCGGCGGTCGGCAATTCCGCCTACATAGCCGCCGCGGGAGTGGTGGCGGCGCTCAGGTGGATTTTAGCCGGGCTTTCGCGCTCGCGCTACCGCAAGAGCTCCTTTTTGCCCTCGCTCACAGCGGGCCTCATGACTGCGGCTTTTATAGAGATAGCCGTGCTCGTTTTTGGCGGAGCCTTCAGCTTCGCCGCCCTGCTAAGCTCTCTGGCGGGAACGGCAATAGTCGGGGCCTTTTCGTATTTTTACAGCGTGAGCTTCGAGGCGCTGCGCCGCCGCCGGGCGGCCGCGGAGCTTTCGAGCTCGCAGAAGGCCTGCGCCTGCCTCGTGCTCACAAGCGTGCTCATGTCGCTTTCGCCTCTGGAGATAGGTCCCTTTTCCATAGGGCGCGTCGCCTGCTTTGCCGCGGCGCTCGCGGCCGCCTACTCGCTTACATCCCCCTTTGACCTAATGGCTCTGGGCGCGGCGGCCTGCGCCATGGCTTTGAGCAACCCGGACTACGCCTTCGCGGCAGCCTCGCTCACGGTTGCCGGAGCGCTGGCCTCGCTTTTTAAAAAGCGCTCGCGCGCGCTGGTCTGCCTAATTTTCGTGCTGGCTGCCGCGCTGCCCTGCGCTGTTGCCGAAAGCTATGTCGCCGCGATGACAGGGCTGGGCGAGATATTTGTTTCCGCCGCTCTGTTTCTGGTTCTGAGACTGCGCACCCCCGCCGACGCGAAATCGGACTTTATGAGCGAAAGCCTGAGGGACGCGAGCGAGCTGCTCTCCTCTAAGGTGGGCTGCATAGCGCAGTCCATGCGGGAGGTGAGCTCCATTTTGGAGAACACCCTTGAAATAAAGAACACCCGCTGCGATACGGACAAGCTCTACCGCTTTGCGGCGGACAATATCTGCAAAAGCTGCTCGCGCATGTCCTTTTGCTGGGTGAAGAACTACGGCGACACCATAGAGGGCTTCAACGCCCTTACTCCCTCGCTGCTCGCCAATTCAAAGGTTGCCGAGGAGGATTTTCCCGAGCTTTTCCGCAGCCGCTGCCCCAATCTGGAGAGACTCAAAAGCACTGTAAACCGCGGCTACGCCCGCTACACGGACTACGTCAGGCGCACGAAGAATACCCAGCTCTACAAGAGCCTGCTGCAAAAGCAGTTCGAGGCCGTCAGCGACATGCTCGAGAGCGCGAAGAATGAGCTTGGCTCTTACCGGCGCTGGGACGAGGGCAGGAGCCGCCGCGCCTACGACTGCGCGGCGAGGCTCCAGCTGCCGGTTGAGAACGCGAGCTTCGTTTACGACGCGGCGGGCCGCCCGCATATAAGCGTCTCCCTCGCCGATTCGCCGCCTTCCAATATGCTGCGCAGGCTCACGATGGGCCTCTCGCTAATTGCCGCGCGAGAACTGCGCGAGCCCGAGGTGACGAGCAGCCGCGGCGGCGTAATACTGAGCTACAGCGAGCTGCCTTCCTTTGAAATATCTACGGCGATAAGGCAGATGCCCGCCGAGACGGAGGGCTGCGGGGACGTCTGCACGGTCCTGAGCGACCTTGCGGGAAACGTTCACATCGTGGTTTCGGACGGCATGGGCGTCGGTAAGGAGGCCGAGCGCGACGGCGCTCTCTGCTGCGCCTTTCTCTCGAGGCTGCTGGAAAACGGCTTTCCTGTAAAGCGCGCGGCGGAGCTGGCCAATTCCGCGCTGGCCCTGCGCGAGGACGACGAGGCCGCGAGCACCCTCGACGTCGCCTCCTTTAATGTGTACACCGGCGAGCTCAAGCTCTTTAAGGCCGGGGCCGCCCCGAGCTTCTGCCTCAACGGCGCGCGCGTAGCGAGGATAGACGGGCGAACGCTGCCCGTTGGCATACTCGAGCGGGTGCTTTCGCAGGAAAACACTCTCATGCTCGAGGACGGAGATATCTTCGTTATGGCAAGCGACGGTGCGACGGGTACAGCCTGCGGCTATATAGAGCAGACGCTCAAGACCATGTACCGCAGCAGCGCGCGGGATATCTGCGACACGCTTGCCGCGCGCGCCGCGGAAAACTCCGAAAACAAGGACGACCTCACGGTGGTGGTGGCCAAGATATCCCGCCGCGAGAGAAAGAAAAGGCGCGTCTGAAACTGGAAACAAAAAAGGCTCGCGCCCGGTTTTGCCGGGGCGGGTCCTCTGTGTCTGTTTCGGCAAGCGCTCAGGTTTGGGGGGCTTTCTTTGCCGTCTCCTCGCTCTGCCGGGGTCTCGGCGGCGCGCCCAGCGCAAAGGTCAGGCAAACAGGCGCCGCCATGAAGGAAAACAGCGCGTAACGAATCAGAAGCATAGGCCCGAACAGCAAGCCCGCAGTGAGCACGACGACGGTGAGCGGAAGCAGCGTTATTCCCCCAGCTCTGAGGTAACTCAGGCGGAAGAGTGCGAAGAGGGAGATATAGAGCATCACGCCCGGCGAAAAAAACGCGCTCAAAAGAGGGAGCTTGGAAAACGAAACCGTGTTGCAGAGTCTGTCGTAAAGCTCCGCAAGCCGCGGCATGAGAGAATTGCGCTCTATGCCGCTGTAGTTTTGCGTGGAAGCATAGTTTGTGACCTCGGTGCGGCTTCCCTCTGTTTCGTGGTAAGCTGCCGGCGTAGTATAGCTGTTAATAACCGAGGTGGGATACCAGTATTTATAGTTTATAGTAAGGAAAGCGTCGAGGTATTCGAGGGGGTAGTCTGCACCCAGGCTCAGCCAAAGCTTGGCGTATTCGAGCGGATTCGTCATGAACTGATAATACTGAAAGTGATCCTTAAGGACATCGACTCTGTCCTCATCGTAGAGTTCTATGTATTCGGGCGGTATGAGCGCGAGAATAGCCTCGCGCTCGCTCTCGCCGAGCTCGTCCTCATGCTGTCTGTAAACATAGGCCAGCTGCTGTAAGGGCACGCAAATAGTCTCCGGAAGATAGATGGTCTTCTCCGTGGCAAGCAGCTCGGAAACCGGGCCGGAAACGATGCAGAATGCGATGAGTATGGCGCTTGACATAAGCGCGAAGCGTCCGCCCTTGGCCTTGTCCCGCTTTTTCAGCTTTAAAGCAACGATAAGCAAAATCGGAAGGAACAGCAGCAGAGAGATCTTTCGCAAAAACATCGAAAAAAGTCCTGTAAGCGCAAAGCGCACTATCCTGCCTCGCGAGGAGAGAAACTCCTCGGGATTGTCGAGCAGCTCTGCCAGCATGAGGCAGAACACGAGCAGCGAGGCATAGAACATCGTGTCCTTGGTAGTGCTTATAGAGAGCAGCTGCAAGGGCAGAGAAAGGGAGAAAACCACTGTAAGCGCCGCCGCGCCACCTGCGCCGGAATAGCCGCGCCTCAAAACAAAATCCACGGCGTAAGCAAGGCTTCCCGAAAGCAAGAGCATCTGCACTATGCAGTAGAGCGTGACGCCCGCCGAGGTCGTGCCGAAGACCTTGTATCCGACGACGAAGAGCGCTCGGGAGATAAGACTGTGCAGAAGGGGATTCATCAGATTGAAGCGGGTTTGCTCAACATCTCCCAGAAGCGCGCCGGTTCCGTAGGTGAAAAGGCCCGGCCACATCGCCAGCAGCGCGGGAAGCCAGGCGCAGAAAATGACCGCCCAGAAGATGTACAAGCGGTGTTTCGAAGCACAGATACGAGACAGCGCACCGCAGGTGTTTTTTCCGCGAGCTCCCGCGCGACTGTCCAGCCGGCTCCATAAGAAAGAAACAGCCAAAAAAAGAGGGTAGCTTATCAGCAGGGACGAGGCTGCCAAACCGGGATTGCCAAGATTCGCGGGCCCGAACTCGGCAATCTCCCTGCCGTAAACGCAGAAGAAGGAGAGCAGCAGGGCAAGGGGCAAAGCCTGCTTGAGATAGCGGCTGTAGTTGTTTAGCATGGTAGCTCTGAACAGCGCCCAAAGCGAAAAAAAAACGACCAGCGGGAGAAAGCTGTTGGAATACTCCAGACGGCTATCCTCAGCGAGCAGGACTGCGCTCAAAAAGGAGTACAGCACCGCAGCCGAAAGGGAAAGCGCTCCCGCGTTTCTTTCGTTAAATATGCGGTTTTTCAGGTTTTCCTTCATGCCGAAATGCCTCCCGCCCCTTTTTATCCGGCCGCAGCCGCCGCAAAGAGCTTGCCGTTCTGTCTGCCCTGCACATAAGATAGAAGCGCCCGAAAAGGAACTTAAGACGCCTGAGCAAATAAAGACTTATTATAGTATGATACAGTGGATCACCCAAAAGTTCAATGCCTATGTATTCCAGGGAGTGTCCCGCCGCGTGGATTTTTCGCTGTCTTTCCCCCGCCTCCGGCGGGG
>JAUNBN010000054.1 GCA_030527085.1 Oscillospiraceae bacterium | reverse complement strand
CCGGCCGCGAAAGCGGCCGCCGCGCCCGTCTCGGGCACGAAAGTTGCCGCTCCCATGCCGGGCAATATTCTTGAGGTCTGCGTCAATGTGGGCGACGCCGTCACCGCGGGCCAGAAGCTCGTGGTGCTCGAGGCCATGAAGATGGAAAACGACATAACCGCGCCCGCGGACGGCACCGTAGGCCAGGTGGCCGTCGCCAAGGGCGACACCGTCTCCACGGGCGATTTGCTCGTGGACCTGCTCACAGTAAAAGCATAATAAGCTGAAAGGTAAAATAAAAACATGGCAAAGGTAAAAGTCGTCGATCTCGTGCTGCGCGACGCGCACCAGTCGCTTATCGCGACTCGAATGACGATGGACGAAATGAGGCCCGCCTTCCCGCTGCTCGACGCCGTGGGCTACCACGCGCTCGAGGTCTGGGGCGGCGCCACCTTCGATTCCTGTCTGCGCTTCCTCGACGAGGATCCCTGGGAGCGCCTGCGTATAATACGCAGGGAAATACCCAACACAAAGCTGCAAATGCTCTTCCGCGGCCAGAATATGCTGGGCTACCGCCACTACGCCGACGACGTCGTGGAGTATTTCGTCCAGAAGACTGTGGCCAACGGGATAGATATAATGCGCATCTTCGACGCGCTCAACGACCCGCGCAACCTCGAAACGGCGATTAGGGCCGCGAAGAAGGAGGGCGCCCACATTCAGGCCTGCATCTCCTACACGCTCTCGCCCGTCCATTCAAACGAATACTTCGCGGACTTCACCAAGACGCTCGAGGACATGGGCGCGGACTCCATCTGCGTCAAGGACATGGCCGGCCTGCTCAAGCCCTACCCCACCTATGAATTGGTCAAGGCCATAAAGGAGCGCGTGAAGATACCCGTAGAGCTGCACTCGCACACTACCTCCGGACTTGCCGAAATGTCTCTTTTGAAAGGTATAGAGGCGGGAGCGGAGATAGTCGATACCGTCATCTCGCCGCTCGCGGGCGGCACCTCGCATATGGCTACGGAGTCCATGGTAGCCGCTCTGCAGGACACCCCCTACGACACGGGGCTCGATTTAAAGAAGCTCAACGAGGTTCGCGCTTACTTCGCCCTGCTGCGCGAAAAGTACCTCAATAACGGCCAGCTCAACCCGAAGGTGCTGGGAGTTGACGCGAACACCCTGCTCTACCAGGTGCCCGGCGGAATGCTCTCGAACCTCATAAAGCAGCTCGCCGACGCGGGCAAGTCCGACAAGCTAGAGGCCGTTCTGGCCGAGGTTCCGCGCGTGCGCGAGGACGCGGGCTACCCGCCCCTCGTAACGCCCACCTCTCAGATAGTAGGCACGCAGGCGGTCATGAATGTCATAACCGACGAGCGCTACAAGCAGGTCACCAAGGAGTTCAAGGAGCTCATGCGCGGCGGCTACGGTAAGACCCCCGCCCCCGTAAACGCGGAGCTCCAGAAGAAGCTGCTGGGCGGCGAGCAGCCCATAAGCTGCCGCCCCGCCGACCTGCTCAAGCCCGAGCTTGAGGAGATAGGCAAGGAGTGCGAGAAGTACGCCGAGCAGCCCGAGGACGTTCTCTCCTACGCGCAGTTCCCGCAGGTAGCGACAAAATTCTTTGAAAACCGCCGCGCGAAAAAGCTCGGCATAGACGCGGAGCACCTCGACCGCGCCAACGCGGTAATGCCGCTTTAAATCAAATATCGAAATGCACCGAAGGCCGGAGAGAACTCCGGTCTTCGCGCCGTAAAAAGCGCCTTTGAAGCGCGGACTTTTCAGGGTATTTACCCCCGCCGAAGGCGGGGGGTAAAAACGGCAAAAAATCCACGCGACGGGACACTCCCATCCACTCTTTCGCGTTGACATAGATAATAGAAAAAGTTATTATTACTTAATACGCAAAGCGACCAAAAAGTACCGGCAAGGGAGAAGAGAATGTTAAACAGCATGACCGGCTACGGCCGCGCCTCGCGAACCTTCGACACGCGGGAGATAAGCGTCGAGCTTCGCTCCGTGAACCACCGCTATCTCGAGATTGGCGTGCGCCTGCCGCGCTCCGCTGCGTTTTTGGAAGAAAAGGTTAAGGCGGCCGTGCAAAAGCGCGTCTCCCGAGGCAAGGCGGACGTCAGCATAAGCATAGTCTCCCAAACCGGCAGCGAGAGCGTCCAGCTCAATTTGGATTTGGCCCGCGCCTATTACGAGGCCATAGGCGGCATAGCCTCCGAGCTCGGGATAAGCGGCGAGGTGGACGCCGCGGCGATAGCGCGCTTCCCCGAGGTATTCAACCCCGTAAAGCTGCCCGTAGACGAGGAGGAGCTCTGGAAAGAGGTCTCCGAGGTTCTGGAAGAAGCGCTTGACAACTACTGCGCCATGCGGGCGCTCGAGGGTGAGCGCCTTAAGGCGGACATGCTTTTGAGGGCGGACTTTATAGAAAAAGCGGTCGGCGAGATAGAGAAAAACTCGGCGCTTTCGCTTGAAAAGTACCGCGAAAAGCTGCTCGCGCGAATGACGGCCGCGCTCGAGGGAGCGGGGATAGATGAAAACCGCATTTTGCTCGAGGCCGCTATCTACGCGGACAGGTCGGCGGTGGACGAGGAGACGGTGCGCCTGCGCTCCCACCTTTTGCAGCTCAGGGAGATAGTCGCTTCCAGCGAGCCCGTCGGCCGCAAACTGGACTTTCTGATACAGGAGATAAACCGCGAGATAAACACCATAGGCAGCAAGGCCAACGACCTCGGCGTCACCTCAATAGTCGTGGACGTCAAGGCAGAGATAGAGAAGATACGCGAGCAGGTACAGAACGTAGAATAGAAGGATGAGGGGAAGATAAGGGGAATGAAGCTGCTAAATATCGGCTTTGGAAACATGGTGAGCGCGGGGAGGATAATAGCTATTGTAAGCCCCGAGAGCGCTCCCATAAAGCGCATTATTCAGGACGCGCGCGACAAGGGCTGCCTTATCGACGCCACCTACGGGCGGCGCACGCGCGCCGTTATAGTTACCGATTCCGACCACGTAGTGCTCTCGGCCGTGCAGCCGGAGACGGTAGCCGCCCGCCTCTCGGAGGATTTGGGCGAGGAGGCCCAGGCCAATGCTTGACCAGCGCAAGCTCGTAGTCGTCTCCGGCCCCTCCGGCTGCGGCAAGGACACCGTCGTCAAGCACCTGCTGGCGCTGCGAGAGGACGCGCTGCTCAGCGTCTCCTGCACCACGAGGCCCCCGCGCGAAAACGAGGTCTACGGCGTTCACTACTACTTCCTCGGCCGCGACGAGTTCATGCTGCGCGTGAGCGAGAACCGGATGCTGGAATACACCGAATACGCGGGAAATCTCTACGGCACGCCGATAGACGAGCTTGAAAGAAAGCTCGTGGGCGAGAATATAGTTATACTGATTATCGAGGTCGAGGGCGCGAAAAACGTAAAGACCCGCTACCCCGATTCGCTGTGCGTGTTCATAGTTCCGCCCTCGCTGGAGGCCCTGCGCGAAAGGCTTATAATGCGCGGCACCGAGAGCGAGGAGGAGATAGAAAAGCGCCTCGCCATAGCGGACAGGGAGCTGAGAGAGCTCAACTACTACGACTACTCCATAGTAAACGACGACGCGGTGCTGTGCGCGCGCCGCTTATCCGAAATAATTGACGAATGGCAGAACAGGGAGGAAGCCCAAAATGATGATTAAACCCGAGATAACCAAGCTCATAAACGACTGCGACAGCGTTTACAGCCTCGTTATAGCCGTTGCCAAGCGCTCGCGCGACCTGGCGGCCGAGGCCGAGGAGGGCAGAGTGCGTCTTTACGACAAACCCGTTAACGTCGCCATCGACGAGTTCAGCTCCCACAAGCTCAAGGTAGTGGATAGGCTCTATAAATAAAGATTTTTCAAGGGGAGGCGCGCTGTGAGCTGCGTTATGGTTGCGGTGGATAGGGCCGTCCCCAAATTCGACAGGCTCTACACCTATAAGGTTCCCGAGGCCCTGCTTCCCTACGCCCGCCGCGGCGCGAGAGTGCTCGTGCCCTTCGGCAGGGGAGCGCCGCGCTCCGGCCTCATTTTGAAAGAAGACGCGCTGCCGCCCGAGGGCGGGGAGATAGAGCTCAAGGAGCTTATTGATATCGAGCGCGGAGAGCGGGCCCTCACGCCTGAGCTCGTGGAGCTTATTTTCTTTCTGCGCGAAACGGCCTTCTGTACCTATGCAGAAGCGCTGAAAACCGTGATGCCCAAAAGCGGCTTCTTGATAGCCAACGAGAGCGGAATGCGGCTCAAAGCTCTCAAAAAGGGACATCTCGAGACAGTTTACGAATACCGCGAGCAGGGCGCGTCGCCGAGGCTTACGGAAAAGCAGCGCGCGGTGACGCAGCTTATAAAGAACGACCCCAAGACCCTGCCTCAAATTTTGCAGGCGCTCGGCGTGAGCCGCGCCGTCGTCGAGGGCCTGGTCAAGAGGGAAATAGTCGAGCGAAGCGAGAGGGTAAAGAGTCCGTCGGGTTCCTTCAAGGCGGGCGAGAGACCCCGCCTCACGCCCGGGCAGCTCGCGGCGGTAAAAGCAATAGAAAGTCTGGCTTTCGACGGCTCCAAGCCCGACACAACGCTGCTTTGCGGCGTAACAAGCAGCGGAAAGACCCTCGTATATACGGAACTTATCTACAAAACGGTCGAAAAGGGCGGTTCCGCGCTGGTGCTGGTGCCCGAGATAGTGCTCGCCACTCAGATGATAGCGCGCCTCAGGGCGCTTTTCGGCGAGAGGGTGGGAGTAATCCACAGCGCCCTCGCCGACGGCGAAAGGCGCGCACAGTGGGAGCGCATAAAGAGCGGGGAGTACGACGTTATAGTAGGCGCGCGCTCCGCCGTTTTCGCACCGGCGAAAAACCTTTCTTTAATAATAATAGACGAGGAGCAGGAGGGCAGCTATCTCTCCGAGCAGAGTCCGCGCTACGATGCTCGCGCGGCGGCGGTTTTCCGCGCAAAAAGAAGCGGCGCGCAGCTGCTGCTGGCCTCGGCCACGCCCTCGGTCGAAAGCTATTACAAGGCAAAGCAGGGGCTTTACAATCTTGTGGGCCTGAGCGAGCGCTACGGCGGCCTGCCGCTGCCGGAGGTGCGCGTAGTCGATATGCGCGAGGAGCTGCTCGCGGGCAACAGCCACTATATAAGCCAGGCTCTTAAAGAGGCGGTGGATTTAAGACTTAAGCGCGGCGAGCAGGCTATACTCCTGCTCAACCGGCGTGGCTACCGCCCGCTTTCGATGTGCGGCTCCTGCAAAAAGATTGTAAAGTGCCCGAGCTGCGATTCGCCGCTCGTAATTCATAAAAAAAGGGGCTGCTACCTCTGCCACTACTGCGGCGGAGCTTACCCCATAAACGAGTTCTGCGAGGACTGCGGCGGCAAAATAAAACACACCGGCATAGGCACTCAAAAGATAGAGGAGGAGCTCGAGGCGCTCTTTCCCGAGGCGAGGATACTGCGAATGGATGTGGACGCGGTTTCCCGCAAGGGCGAGGCCGAAAGACTCCTGGCCCGCTTCGGGCGCGGCGAATACGATATGATTATCGGAACGCAGATGATAGCCAAGGGACTGGATTTCCCTAAGGTAACGCTCGCGGGGGTCCTGAACATAGATTCGATGCTTCTTATGCCCAGCTTCCGCGCGAGGGAGCGAGCCTTCGCTATGCTCACCCAGGTTGTGGGGAGAAGCGGCCGCGGCGAGAGACCCGGCGAGGCGCTGATTCAGACCATAGACGCGGAAAATCCGCTTATCGCGCTCGCCGCCGCCCAGGATTACGTGGGCTTTTACGAGGGCGAGATAGCAATAAGAAAGGCCCATCTCTACCCGCCCTTCTGCCTCATTTCGAGCGTCGGCTTTCTGGCGGAGAAGCAGAGCGCGGCGCTCGCCGCATCCGAGGAGTTCGCCCACCTGGCCGAAGAAGCGCAGCGCGAAAAATACCCAGCTATGCCTATTCGCATACTGGGCCCCGCGCCGATGAGGGTAGCTTATATAAGTAAGCTTTTTCGCTACCGAGTCGTCTTTAAAAGCAGGGGGGATGCGGCATTCCGAAGCCTGCTCAGAGAGGCTGCGGAGCGCTGGGAGCATTCCGAGCGCGCAAAGGGAGCGAAGATGTTCATAGACTACTTCGGCGAGCTTGAAAACTAGAGCGAGGTTTATAGCTTTTGTGGCTTTGCGGAGGATCGGGCATTTAAAGCTTAATATGCTGTCTTTTCCCCGCCAAAGGCGGGGGAAAGACAGTATAAAACCCGCACGATGGGACACACCCGAAATCTTTATATAGAAAGAACGGTTGATGATATGGGACTGCGAAAAATACTGGACAGGAGCGACGAGGCGCTGCGCAAGAAGTGCCGCCCCGTTACCGACTTCGGCGAGCGCACCGCCGCGCTGATGGACGATCTGCGCGAGACGGTGGTGGCCGCCAACGGCGCGGGGCTTGCCGCCCCGCAGATTGGCACGCTGCGCCGCGCCGCCGTTATCTTTAACGGCGAGGAGATAGTAGAGCTCATAAATCCCGAGATAATAAGGCGCGCCGAGGAGGAGGACACGGACATTGAGGGCTGCCTTTCCTGCCCGGACGAGCGCGCCTTTATAGCGCGACCCAAGACGGTATGCGTCAGAGCTCAGAACCGTCACGGCGAGAGCTTTGAGCTGGAGCTGGAGGATTTTGCGGCGCGCGCCGCCTGCCATGAGCTCGACCACCTCGACGGAGTGCTCTTCACCGACCACGCCGATATAGTTTACACCGAGGAGGAGTTCGAGGAGCTGATGAGGGAGTGGGCCGAGGAAGACGAGGAGGACGAAAGGCTCGAACTGGAGGGCAAAAAGCGCAAAAAGGGCGGTAAAAAGAGCAGATGAGAGTGCTTTTTATGGGCACGCCGGAGATAGCGGCCGTCTGCCTCAAAAGGCTGGCCCTCGAGCATGAAATTGTGGGGGTCTTCTGCCAGCCTGACAAGCCTGTTGGCAGAAAGGCGGTGGTAACGCCGCCGCCGGTAAAGCTCGCGGCGCTCGAAAGGGGTATAGAGGTCTTTCAGCCCCTGAAACTGCGCGACGGAGAGGCCGAGAAAACTATTGAGAGACTCGCTCCCGAGCTTATAGCGGTAGTTGCCTACGGGAGAATACTCCCAAAGGAGATACTGGAAATACCGCGGTGGGGCTGCGTAAATATCCACGCCTCGCTGCTGCCGAAATACCGCGGGGCCGCGCCTATTCAGCGCGCCCTCATGAACGGCGAGAGCGAAACGGGCGTCTGCTCTATGTATATGGGGGAGGGGCTTGACACCGGGGATATAATAGCCTCGAAAAGCTGTCCCATAGAGGACGGGGACGATGCGGTCTCGATGTTCGAAAAGCTGGGCGCGCTGGGCGCTCAGCTGCTTTGCGAGACCGTTTCGGATATAGAAAAAGGCTCAGCCGCCGCAACGCCGCAGAATGACGAGGAGGCGAGCCTCGCGCCGCCGCTGCAAAAGAGCGAGGGCGCCTTCTCCTGGCAGGACTCGGCGAGGGACATCTTCAACAAGGCGCGCGCCCTGTGCATCTGGCCCAACGCCTGTTTTGAATACGAGGGCAAGACCGTGAAGCTCTTAAAGGCCCGGTTCAGCCCGCTTGAGGGCAAAGCGGGCGAGGTGCTGTCGCTGCAGCCGCTGACTGTAGCCGCCAAGGGCGGCGCGGTGCAGCTGCTCGAGGTAAAGCCCGAGGGCTCGAGGCTCATGACGGGGAAGGAATGGGCAGCGGGCAGGCGCTTGAAAGCCGGCGATTTCATTTAGATAGAACAGCCAAAAGACCGTTCTTTTCTTTATAGAAAAGAACCAAAAGAACGAG
>JAUNBN010000053.1 GCA_030527085.1 Oscillospiraceae bacterium | reverse complement strand
AATAACCTCCGAGCTCGAGCGCCGCATCGGCACGAAGGTCATCGGCAACTACCTCTCCTCAGGCACGGAGATAATCAAGGTGCTCGGCGAGGAGCACATGCGCACGGGGTACCCAATAATTTACACCTCTGCCGACATCCTTATGCAGATAGCAATGCACGAAGAGATAATACCGCTTGAAAGGCAATATGAGATATGCCGTATCGCCCGTGAGTTGCTTATGGGTGACGACGAGGTCTCCCGAATTATTTGCAGACCGTTTGTTGGCAACGTTGAGGTGGGCTTTACCCGCACCGAAAATCGCAAGGATTTTTCCATTGACCCGCCTGGCAAGACGGTGCTGGAGTATATCTCCGAGAGCGGTCAGCAGGTGCTCGCGGTGGGGAAGATTGAGGATATTTTTAACAACATCGGCATCACGAGGGTGGACCATACGAAGAACAATCATCAGGGCATCGAGGCTACACTTAAATTCCTCGCGGAGGATTTCGACGGTCTCATGTTTGTGAACCTCGTTGATTTTGACATGCTTTACGGACACCGAAACAACGCACAGGGATACTCCGACGCGTTGGAGTATTTTGACTCAAGGCTTCCGGAGATACTCGACGGCTTGAAGGACGACGACGTATTCATTATAACCGCCGACCACGGCTGCGACCCAACGACAAAGGGAACAGACCACACACGCGAGCACACGCCACTGCTCGTTTACGGCAAAAAGCTCAAGCAGGGAGTGAACTTGCACACGCGTGCCACCTTTGCGGATATCGCCGCGACCACCGCTGACTATCTCGGGATAGAAGGCTTCCCCGCGGGAACATCCTTCCTTGCGGATATTAAAAAGTAGGGGGCAATAAGAATGCCTTATCTTCATTTTAAAACTACTCTTACTCTGAGCGAAGAGGAGAAAAAGAGGCTCGCTCTGAGTATAATGGAATGCGTTAAGCTGCTCCCCGGCAAGCCCGCGCAACGCGCCATGATACACATAGACGACGCCTGCGAGATTTTCCGCGACGGGGAGTTCGCCGAATGCGCGTTTATGGAGACGCAGTTCCAACGCCCGATAGAGATGAACGACCAGAAGAATTATATCGAGGCGCTGTACAGTCTGTTTCAGAAACAGCTCGGATTGAGTATTCCGCAGGTCTATATGTCTATGATAGACCTCGACACATGGGGCTCGAGGGGTACTCTGCACTGAGAAGGGCACGCGCTTTCGAGCGGTATAAAGCTTTGCATAACACACAATGACCTCAAAGCCATTGACCCTGCTCAAAACCCGTCTCAACAAGCCGATTTTAACGACAAAAGCCTTGATATCTGTATAGCAACACCACAAAACCGCCGATAGGATTGGCGGTTTTGTGGTCAGCTTATCAAAGAACAAAAGCTGCTCGCTGCCGTAGATAACTCACCGAGCCACGCGGCGCTCGGAATAAAGTTTGCGCTGTTTACAGGAGTTCGTATAGGCGAGCAGCTCGACCTAAAGTGGGACAGCGTTGATTTGGAAAACTTGAATGAATTAAAGCGAGAGAGCGCAGCCGCCGAGAAGTCTCCCAAAAATGAAAGGAGAAAACCGCACAAACACGAGTGCTGAACCCCTCGTTTCGCACAGCGGCATAAAACTTGGCATGAAAACGTGATTTTCAAAACTCAAAAAACGCAGGTGGTGAGTTCTACCCTAAAATCAGCCGTATTTGCCCCGAAAGTGCAGAGTATCATGCAGTGCCGTTTGATCCGCGTTTTGCGAGCGCTTTCAACGCTTTCGTGTTGTGCGGTATCGCGGCGTGCCGCGTGGTATAACACACAAAGGCATGCATACGGCCACTGCTGCTTAAAAGGCGCAATGAGCAATAGAAACAATTTTGAATCGAACTTCGCCGATATTGTACCGTCATAAACAAAGAAAAAAGCTGGAATCACCATGATTTTGAATGCCGGCATCAGCATAAGAATTGTCGCATCGCTTGACCGCCTATATTGTGAAAGGAAAGCGGCTATCCAAAGGGAATCTCGCTTTTAACATGGCTTTCAGACGTATACATATCGCGAACCAAGCTCTGTGTCAATTCTTTTAACAGCAACTCCGAAAGTGTCCTTTATGATATTCTCCTCATAGAGAGCTTCCGGCGCACCCAGAAACCGAACCGCACCGTTTTCTAAAACCGCAATGAAATCTGCTGTCTGCAATGCAAGACAAAGATCATGAAGAACTATGCATACAGCCTTACCATCGCTTGCCAGGCGGTGTGCCGTCTGCATAAACTCTAATTGGTGTTTTATGTCCAAATAAGTGGTTGGTTCATCCATCAAGATGTTAGGCGTGTTCTGCGCCAAAGTCATTGCAAGATAAACACGCTGACGCTGCCCTCCGCTGAGCTGCGGCAGGGGGATGTCCGCAAGTTCCTGCGCTTCCATTTGTTTGAGTGCGTCCCACACCGCCGAACGATCTGTCTCCCGGTAATGACGAGGATAACTCAGATACGGGAATCTTCCGTGAAGCACCATGCGATATGCTGTGATATTAGGGACATTTCGCGACTGCGGCAGATACGCAATGCGCTGCGCGCGCAGGCGAGGGCAGAGGGATTCGGTGCAGATTCCATCGAGCTGAACCGCACCTCCTGTGAGGGGGACTAAACCTGTAATTGCCTTTAGCAAAGTGCTTTTTCCGCTGCCGTTGGGGCCAAGCAAAACAGTTACAGCCCCGCCGGGGATAGACAAGGAAATCTCTTTTAGAAAAGGCCGTTTTGAATATCCTGCAGAAAGGTTCCTGATCTCAATCATGTGTTCGTCCTCCTCTCTGACGGAACAGCAGCCAAAGGAAGAAGGGGCCGCCCAAAAGCGACAGCACGACGCCCACCGGCAGCTCAAAAGGCGCGAACAGCGTTCTGGCGCAGACGTCGCTCAAAAGCAGCAGCGAGGCTCCGCCCAGCGCCGCTCCGGGCAGCAGGAAACGGCTCTCCTCTCCCACCAGCCGCCGCACTATTTGCGGCGAGAGCAGGCCGATGAAGCCCAGCAGCCCGGAAAAGCTGACGGCGGCTCCTGCAAGAGCGGCGGCAGCGGCATGCAGCAGAATTCGCAGTCTGCGCGCGGGCAGCCCCAGACTCTGGGCCGTCTCGCTGCCCAGGGCAAGTACGTCCAGCTCGTTTGTGAGCAGCATCAGAAGCGGCAGCTCCGACAGGATTATCCCTGCGGGCAGTACCAGGCGTGACAGCGTGAGATTCCCAAGACCTCCTATGCGA
This sequence comes from Oscillospiraceae bacterium, assembly GCA_030527085.1. Taxonomy (GTDB): domain Bacteria; phylum Bacillota; class Clostridia; order Oscillospirales; family Ruminococcaceae; genus JAUNBN01. The sequence continues at coordinate 4,788 of JAUNBN010000053.1, read as the reverse complement.
AAGTCCGAGTAGCCGGTCAAGGCCTCCGGCGCAAGCGTGACTATTAAATCTATCCCCGCGCCAAAGATGCTGGAGACCGCGACGCCGGACAGCACCAGCGTCAGCCTGGAGGCTCCGGCCCGCTCCGAGATGGCGAGCACGAACAGCACGCCGAGCAGCGCGCCGCAGAAGGCGGCGAGGGGGACGAGCGCCGTCGCAAAGGGGAACAGAGCCCCGCACAGGGCCACGCCCAGACCCGCGCCGGCGTTAACCCCTATTATGTTCGGCGCAGCCAGAGGGTTGGCCAGTACGGTCTGGATAAGTGTTCCAGATACAGCCAGCGCCATTCCGGCCAGCAGCGCCCCGCAGGTTCGCGGAAGGCGGACATAGAGCAGGATTTGCCGAACCGACGGGGTCGTATTCTCGCCGGACAAGACGCGAAGCAACTCTCCCGGCGCAATGCTGACCGCCCCGACGCAAAGGCTCAGTACAGTTCCGATTACAGCCAGCCCCAGCAGTATGAAAAGCACCGACTTAGGCCCCGCTCTTTGCGGGGTATAGGATCCCTGCAAGCTGTTCATATGCCTCCCCCCATCGCGCGTTTGGTTTCAAGTGATAAAGCCGGCTGTCCAGCAGATAATAGCGTCCTTCCCTCACCGCCGTAAGGCCGCTCCAGGCCGGATTGGACAGCAGAGTCTCCTCCAGAGCGCGCCGTCCCGCCTCGGCGTCCGAGCCTGCCACTATTGCAAAGATAAAGTCCGGATCGGCGGCCACGATGGCCTCCAGGCTCAGATCTTCCAGCAAACTGGCGTCGCTGTCCGCCAGATTGCGGCATCCCAAATCCGCCAGCATCTCGCCCAGCACGGTACCCTCACTGTTCTTAACGCTACATTTTGTGCCGGCGACCCGTAGGAAGAGCACCGTGGGAGCCTCGCCGCTCGCCCGAGAGCGCGCCTCTTCCATCCGGGCCTCAACCGCCTCGCCGTAAAGCCGGTAGTTTTCAGGGCAGCCGGTGAGGCGCGTGCAGATTTCCAGCATATTCAGATAGCTCTCAAAACCGCTCGCGTCGAAATACGCTACCGGTATGGACAGCGCCTCAAGAGTGTCCAGCATCTCCAGATTCGGCGTAAGGTTCGTGCTGGCTATAACTAAATCCGGGGAAGCCGCCAGCATCGTTTCCATGCTCGGTTCCTTGATGGCGCCGAGATTTGCTACATCCTCGCTCAAATCCAAATCGAATTCCGTGAAGGCGTCGGCGGCCGCGGCCACCAGCTGTTCCTTTCCTCCAGCCAGACACCAGATATCCGCAAAGCTCCCCATGGTTACGGCTACACGTTTTGGAGGCTCTATTGCTATCTCCCGGCCCAGGTCATCGGTGAAAACGACAGATGCCGTTTTGGACGGCTGCTGCTCCGCGAAGCCCTCCGGGCTCATTGACGCGCCGCACGAGACTGATACAAGCAGCGTCGCCAGGGTCAAAAGAATCCTAAGTATTAGTCTCATCGCGCACTCTCTTTTGTATTTATAATCGATTTCATCAGCCGCTTGCCGCAGCGGGAGCGCATGCTGCGCGCCGCGTCGGGAGGGGACTGACCGCTCTCCAGACAGCTTGCCAGAATCCGCGCCTCCATCAGCAGGCCAAGCCTTGGGTCGGCGGTTTCACCGCAGCGGGGCCGGGCCAAGGCCAGGCGGAGAATCTCCTCCTCATAGGACGGAGCGTAGCGGGCCTGCCTCAGGAAATAGCGAGCTAATTCCTGTGTTTGCGGGCGGAGGCTTTCAGGCCCGGCCTCGCCGCCTTCTTCCCCGCTGAGCAACTCTGTCAAATCGCGGAGAACAGCCGCCGCGGCAAGCTGCTGCTCATCCTCTAGAGAACGACCGGCGCAGCGGCAGTGCAGGCCTGTCAGGGCCAGGACGCTTAGCAGATGTTGAGTGCCGCGAGGGTCTCCCTCCTCAAACAGGAGCGCCGCCATCAACAGATCGGTCTCATTATTCATTCTGTGCCTCCTGAATCGCGGTGTGGGGTGAAAGCAGGCTCCCGCTTCATTAAAACACGTCCCAACCTTTGATGCCTCTATTATCATAAAAAGAAAAACACCCCGCTGTTGCGTCGGCAACGTTTATCCCTGCGAAATCTCAGGAATTTTCCCGGGGAGTGGTACAAAAGCGGGTATTTGGGGTTGCATTCCCCCGCCGAAAGCGGGGGGAATACAACGAAAAGCGCGCAATAGGGGCGCTCCCTTTTCCCGCTGGCAGTTCGCACTTTGAGAGGAATCGTGCTATACTGGCGCTATACGAGGGGGGATAAGATGTCGAGCAGGACTTTGCCGGAGAATATTCCGCTGTTTGACGGTATAGCGCCACGGGACGTCAACGCCATGCTCAGCTGTCTGGGCAGTTTCCGCCGCAGCGTGCCCAAAGGAACCTTTCTCCTGCTGGGGGAGGACGAAATCCGCTGCGTAGGAGTGGTGCTCTCGGGCCAGGTCAACATGGTAAAAAACGACCTGGCCGGCAACGCGGTCATTCTTGCCGTTGTAAAGCCCCGCGAGCTGTTTGGGGAGACCTTCGCCTGCGGTCTGCGGCAGGCCGCTACAGTGGCTTTTCAGGCGGTCTGTCCTTCTGAGGTGCTGTTTCTTCCTTTCACTCGTGTCGTCAACGAGTGCAGCAACAGCTGCGCCTTCCACCACCGCCTCATAGAGAATATGATGCGCCTCATAGCCGAGAAAAATATGCGCTTTATCGAGCGCGCGGAGATAACGGCGCAGAAGACCCTGCGGGAAAAAATACTCACCTACCTCTCCTTCCAGTCCGAAGGCCGGGACGGCTCTTATATAGTCAGCCCTCTTGGAAAGCGGGAGATGGCCGAATACCTCTGCGCGGACAGGACGGCGTTGAGCCGGGAATTGTCCCGCATGAAGGCGGAGGGCATCATTGATTTCGACAAAAACACCTACCGAATTCTATAGAATTACTGAAATTTTCATATCGCAGCCCCCAACGTTGCCTTGGCAACACCGGGGGCTGTTTTTCAATGCTATTTTCTGCTAAGAAGGAGTGCCTTTAAGTCAGAGCGCTCCAAAAGCGGGTTAGATCCTGTACCCCGTCACACTATAACGAGGAGGATGTAAATGTATCAGGATACATACGACGCGCTGTCTAAGGCAGCCGCCGGAAAGCTCTCATTTTTGAAGAACAACCCCGCCGGGTATTTTGTCTCGTCGATGCTGGCCGGAATTTATGTAGGCTTCGGGATTCTGCTTATCTTCACCATCAGCGGGCTGCTCGCCGGTCTTCCCTACGCCAAAATCGTCATGGGCGTCTCTTTCGGCGTGGCGCTGAGTCTGGTCATAATCGCCGGAGCCGAGCTGTTCACCGGCAACAATCTCGTCATGTCCGCCGGCGCTTTTTCCGGCGCTGTAAGCTGGGGCCAGACGGCGCGGCTCTGGGGCCTCTGCTGGCTGGGCAATCTGGCGGGCTCCGTTTTGCTGGCGCTGGCCTTCTGGGGCAGCGGCCTGCTCACCGGCGACACGGCCTCGGCTATCGCCGCCGCGGCTGAGGCCAAGATGGGCGCGGGACCGCTGCCGCTGTTTCTGCGGGGCGTGCTGTGCAATATTTTAGTCTGTCTTGCCGTCTGGTGCGGCTTTCGCTGTACTTCGGACAGCGGCAAGCTGCTCATGACCTTCTGGTGTCTGTTCGCCTTCATCACAGCCGGTTTCGAGCACAGCGTAGCAAATATGACCCTCTTGACCGCCGCGCTGCTCTCACCCGCAGGGGCCGCTGTCAGCTTGGGAGGCTGGCTCTATAACCTGGCGGTAGTCACTGCGGGGAATATGGTCGGCGGTATAGCGTTTTTGTCCGTTCCCTATTTCATAATTCAGAAAAAGAAGGAGGCCTAGGCCATGGGATATCGCTTGAGTCCCGCCGGGCTGGACGCGGTGCTGAAAGCCCTGTCAGAAGAATACCGCGTCTACGCGCCCAAGCGCTTCTTGGACGGAGGGGCCTTCTCCGACACCGACTGCGTCCGCTACGGCGAGATACAGTCCGCAAAGGAGATAGTTTTCGATGAGAAGTCCCGCTTTTCGTTCAAAGAGCTGCTGACTCCCATCTCGCAGACCCTGTTCTACTTCACCGAGCGCGAGATGACAGAACCCGAGCCGCCCCAAAAAGGCGCTCTCATCTTCCTGCGCAGCTGCGATCTGCACGCCGTGCGCAGGCTGGACCGGGTCTATCTGCGCACCGGTGAGCCGGCCTATTACTACGCCCGGCTGCGCGAGCGGGTAAAATTCGTGCTGATGGGCTGTAAGGAGTGCTTTGACAGCTGCTTCTGCGTTGACATGGGCACGAATATTTCCGCCGATTACGATTTGAGCGTAGAGCCCTCCGGCGAGGATTATCTGCTGGACTGTAAGTTTGAGGACTGGGACGGACTGCTGTCCTCTCAGGCGCTGGAACAGCTTCAGGTCGAGCCCGCCCATGTGAGCGAAACGCGCACAAGGGTGACCATTCCTGAAAACCTGAGTGCAGAGGTAATAAAAAGTAGTATCTGGGACGAGTACGACAAGCGCTGCATAAACTGCGGCCGCTGCAATTTTTCCTGTCCCACCTGCACCTGCTACACCATGCAGGACTTGTTTTACTCAGAAAACGAGAGCGCCGGAGAGCGCCGCCGGGTAATGGCTTCGTGCATGGTCGACGGCTTCACCGATATGGCGGGCGGCGCGGCATACCGCAAAAGCAGCGGCGAGAGGATGCGCTTCAAGGTGCTGCACAAGGTGCTGGATTTCAAAAAGCGCGCAGGCTTTCAAATGTGCG
>JAUNBN010000052.1 GCA_030527085.1 Oscillospiraceae bacterium | reverse complement strand
GGCGCCGATGAGGTTGACTACGCCGGTAACGTCGGTCGTACGGAAGTAGAACTGCGGACGGTAGTTGTTGAAGAAGGGGGTATGACGGCCGCCCTCGTCCTTCTTAAGGACGTAGACCTGTCCGCGGAACTTGGTGTAGGGCTTGATGGAGCCGGGCTTGCAGAGAACCTGGCCGCGCTCGACCTCATCGCGGGCGACGCCGCGGAGCAGCGCGCCGACATTGTCGCCGGCCTCGGCGTAATCGAGGGTCTTGCGGAACATCTCGAGACCGGTTACGACGGTCTTGGCGGTGTCCTTGATGCCGACTATCTCTACTTCCTCGCCTACCTTGATGGTGCCGCGCTCAACGCGTCCGGTAACGACCGTGCCGCGGCCGGAGATGGTCATGGTGTCCTCGATAGGCATGAGGAAAGGCATGTCCGCCTTGCGCTCGGGGGTCGGGATGGACTCGTCAACCGCGTCCATGAGCTCGAGAATGGAGGCGTACTCGGGGGCGGAGGGGTCCTCGGAGGAGGACTCAAGAGCCTGAAGCGCGGAGCCCTTAACTACGGGGATCTCGTCGCCGGGGAAGTCGTAGGTGGAGAGCAGCTCGCGGATTTCCATCTCAACAAGCTCGATGAGCTCGGGGTCGTCTACCTGGTCGGTCTTGTTCATATAGACGACGATATAGGGCACGCCGACCTGACGGGCGAGGACAATGTGCTCGCGGGTCTGGGGCATGGGGCCGTCGGCGGCGGAGACGACGAGTATCGCGCCGTCCATCTGCGCGGCGCCGGTGATCATGTTCTTAACATAGTCGGCGTGGCCGGGGCAGTCGACGTGAGCGTAGTGGCGCGCGTCGGTCTGGTACTCGACATGGGCGGTGTTGATGGTTATGCCGCGCTCCTTCTCCTCGGGCGCCTTATCGATCATTTCATACGACTCGAACTGAGCCTGGCCCTTCATCGCCAAAACCTTGGTTATGGCGGCGGTGAGCGTGGTCTTGCCGTGGTCGACGTGGCCGATGGTGCCGATGTTTACGTGCGGCTTAGTTCTGTCGAATTTTTGTTTAGCCATTGGATTTTTCCTCCCAGTGCTTCACTGCTGATTTTTAGATTTTTTCCCTATACCCGTATATTGTAGCAATAAACGCGGGTAAATTCAAGATTTTAGTTTTCGCGGCGCTTGCCGCCGGTTATCTGCTCGGACACGGACTTGGGAACCTCAACATAGTGCGAGGGCTCCATCGTGTACTGGCCGCGGCCTTGAGTTTTGGAGCGCAGGTCGGTGGCGTAGCCGAACATGCTCGAGAGCGGAACGTGGGCGTTAATCTGCTGCGCGCCGGGCAGGGAGTCGAGACTCTCTATCTGGCCGCGGCGGGCGTTTATATCTCCGATAACGTCGCCCATGTATTCCTCGGGAACGATAACGCTTATCTTCATTATCGGCTCGAGAATTACGGGCGCGGCCTTGTTCAGCGCTTCCTTGAGAGCCATCGAGGCCGCTATCTTAAAGGCCATCTCGGAGGAGTCCACCTCGTGGTAGCTGCCGTCGTAGAGCGTGACCTTCAAATCGACTACCGGGTAGCCCGCGAGCACGCCCGCGTGCATTGCGCCCTGTATTCCCTGATTGACGGGCTCGATGTATTCCTTCGGTATCGAGCCGCCTACTATCTCGTTTACGAACTCGTAGCCCTTTTCGGGGTTGGGCTCTACTCTGAGCTTTACATGGCCGTACTGGCCGTGGCCGCCGCTCTGGCGGGCGTACTTCGTGTCCACGTCCGCGTTCTTGGTGATGGTCTCGCGGTAGGCGACCTGAGGCGCGCCCACGTTGGCCTCCACCTTAAACTCGCGCAGCAGCCTGTCCACGATTATCTCGAGGTGCAGCTCGCCCATTCCGGCGATTATGGTCTGCCCCGTCTCCTCGTCCGTGTAGGTGCGGAAGGTGGGGTCCTCCTCGGCGAGCTTCTGCAGCGCTATGGCCATCTTCTCTTGCCCGGCCTTGGTCTTGGGCTCTATGGCAACCCTTATGACCGGCTCGGGGAACTCCATGCTCTCGAGGATTATGGGCGCGCTCGGCGCGCAGAGGGTATCGCCCGTGCCGGTGAGCTTTAAGCCCACCGCCGCCGCTATGTCTCCGGCGTAGACGGTCTCTATGTCCTTGCGGTCGTTCGCGTGCATCTGGAGAATGCGTCCCATACGCTCGGACTTGTCCTTCGTGGAGTTGAGCATTCCGCTTCCGGCGTTGAGCTTACCGGAATAGACCCTGAAGAAGCAGAGCCTGCCCACATAGGGGTCGGTCATTATCTTGAAGGCCAGCGCGGAGAAGGGCTCGGAGTCGTCGGAATGGCGCTCCTCCTCCTTGCCGTTCTTGGGGTTTATCCCCTTGATAGACGGAATATCCACCGGCGAGGGCATGTAGTCCACTATGGCGTCCAGCAGCTTCTGAACTCCCTTGTTTTTGTAAGAGGAGCCGCAGAGCACGGGCACCAGAGCGTTGTCGAGAGTGCCACGGCGAATGGCGCGCTTGACGCTCTCCTCCGAGACCTCCTCGCCCTCGAGGAATTTTTCCATTATCTCGTCGTCAAACTCGGAGAGGGCTTCGAGGAGCTTCGAGCGATACTGAGCGGCCATTTCGAGCATGGCCTCGGGGATGTCCTCACCCGTTACGTCCTGCTTTATCGCCTCGAACTTCGTGTAGGCCTTCATATCGACCAAGTCGATAAGACCCGCGTAGTCCTCCTCGCTGCCGATGGGAATCTGGATGGGCACGGCGTTGCAGTGCAGCCTCTCGCGCATCATATCGACCACGCGGTAGAAGTCCGCGCCCATGATATCCATTTTATTGATATAGGCCATGCGCGGCACGCGGTACTTGTCCGCCTGCCTCCACACGGTCTCGGACTGGGGCTCAACTCCGCCCTTGGCGCAGAAGACCGTTACCGAGCCGTCCAGCACTCGAAGCGAGCGCTCAACCTCAACGGTAAAGTCAACGTGGCCGGGGGTGTCGATAATGTTTATTCGGCAGCCCTCCCAGTAGGCTGTCGTAGCGGCGGAGGTTATGGTTATGCCCCGCTCGCGTTCCTGCTCCATCCAGTCCATGGTGGCCGCGCCGTCGTGGACCTCGCCTAGCTTGTGGTTTATTCCGGTGTAAAAAAGTATGCGCTCTGTAGTCGTAGTCTTGCCGGCGTCTATGTGCGCCATGATACCGATATTTCGGGTCTGTTCGAGAGAAACGTCTCTGGGCATATTTTAACCTCCTTTGCTCTTATTTTTGTTAATAATACTATTAATACCTGTAGTGCGCGAAGGCGCGGTTGGCCTCGGCCATCTTGTGCGTGTCCTCACGCTTCTTGACGGCGTTGCCCATACCGTTGCAGGCGTCCATTATCTCGGAGGCCAAGCGGTCGGCCATAGTGCGCTCGCTTCTCGCGCGCGAATAGCTCGTGAGCCAGCGCAGTCCGAGGGTGGTACGCCTCTCCGGGCGAACCTCCATAGGCACCTGATAGGTGGAGCCGCCCACGCGGCGGGCCTTGACCTCTAATTCCGGCATGATGTTCTCAAGAGCCTTTTCGAACATCTCGAGCGGGTCGTTGCCCGTCTTGTCCTTAATGGTGTCGAAGGCGTTGTAAACTATCTTCTGAGCTACGCCCTTCTTGCCGTCGTACATAATGCTGTTGACAAGGCGGGTTACCATCTTGGAGCCGTAAATAGGGTCGGGCAGCACGTCGCGCTTGGCGATATTGCCTCTTCTCGGCATGTCTTCTTCCCTCCCTCACAAAAGTGATGATTTCTTCGGTACTCGAAAGCGGTCCTATCCGCTCCCGCAGCGCTGCCGAGAAAAGCCTTATATTAAAGCCTCTCGGCGGTTTGATTGTTTTACTTCTTCGGGCGCTTCGCGCCGTACTTCGAGCGCGAGCGGCCGCGGTCGGTAACGCCCTGGGTGTCGAGCGTTCCGCGCACGATGTGGTAGCGCACGCCGGGCAAATCCTTGACGCGCCCGCCCCTCACGAGCACTACGCTGTGCTCCTGAAGATTGTGGCCCACGCCGGGGATGTAACCCCAGACCTCTATGCCGTTGGTAAGGCGCACACGGGCTACCTTGCGCAGAGCCGAATTGGGCTTCTTGGGGGTCATGGTCTTAACGGTGGTGCAGACCCCGCGCTTCTGCGGCGAGCTCAAATCCGTATAGGCGCGCTTCATGGTGTTGTAGCCCCTCTGCAGCGCGGGCGAAGCGGACTTGGAAACGCTCTCCTCGCGGCCCTTGCGTACCAGCTGGTTAAATGTAGGCAAGTTTCTTCTCCTTTCCTTAAGCTTTTATCGTAAAATCGGGTTTTTACCCGTTTTCACCTTGCGCCGCCGTTTTTAGGCAGCCTTAATATTATAGGTTACTTACAAATCAAAATCAATCTTTTTGTGCGATTTTTACTATTTGTAATCAAAGCTCCTCGTAACCGGCCTCGTTGAACACTTCCATGCCGGTTCCGGCGGGGATGAGCTTGCCTATAATAACGTTTTCCTTCAGGCCGAGCAGCGGGTCGCTCTTGCCCTTGAGCGCCGCGTCGGTTAGGACGCGGGTCGTCTCCTGGAAGGAGGCGGCGGACAGGAAGCTGTCCGTTGCGAGCGAGGCCTTGGTAATGCCCAGCAGCACCGGCTCCGTCTCCACGGGCTTGAGGGGCTCGCCCTCTTCGTCCGTCTTGCCGGCCAGGCTTTCACTCACCTCGGCGAGGTCAGACATATCCACCAGCGCGCCGGTGAGCAGCCGGCTGTCGCCCGGGTCTAGGACTCTCAGCTTGCGCATCATCTGGCGGACGATGACCTCTATGTGCTTGTCGTTTATATCGACGCCCTGCAGGCGGTAGACGCTCTGCACCTCGCGGATTAGATAGTTCTGAACCGCGAGCTTGCCCTTGATGGCCAGAATGTCGTGCGGGTTGGCGAGGCCCTCGGTTATCATGTCGCCCTTTTCAACATGGTCGCCGTCGCCCACGCGCAGGCCCACGCCGTAGGGTATGAGGTAGCTGCGCTCGTCGGCGGTACCGTCCTCCTTTTCGCCCGTGACAATGGCGTAGCGGTTCTTCTTGCTGTCGTCTATCGTTACCTCGCCCGCTATCTCGGAGAGTATTGCGAGGTTCTTGGGCTTGGGCTTGCGAGCCTCAAAGAGCTCCTCAACACGGGGCAGGCCCTGGGTTATATCCTCCTCCGAGGCTATGCCTCCGGTGTGGAAGGTTCTCATCGTGAGCTGCGTGCCCGGCTCGCCTATGGACTGGGCGGCGATTATGCCCACCGCTTCGCCCAGGCCCACGGCGCGGCCGTTGGCCAGGTTCGAGCCGTAGCACTTGGCGCAGACGCCGTGCTTGCAGCGGCAGTTGAGGACGGAGCGTATCTCGAGCTTGCTTATTCCGGCGGCGACTATCTCGTCGGCCTCCTCCTCGCCCATCATTATATTGTTGTGGATAATGAGCTCGCCCGTCTCGGGGTGGTAGACGTCGTTTACGGGGTAGCGGCCTATGAGCCTCTCGCGGAAGCCCTCGATAACGCCGTTGCCGTCTTTAATATCGGCTACTTCTATGCCCTGCTCGGCCCCGCAGTCCCACTCGCGGATTATAACGTCCTGAGAGACGTCCACCAAACGGCGGGTGAGGTAGCCTGAGTCGGCGGTTCTCAGAGCCGTGTCGGCCAGACCTTTTCTGGCGCCGCGCGAGCTTATGAAGTACTCGAGGATGTTAAGTCCCTCGCGGTAGTTGGAGCGAATGGGTATCTCAATGGTCTTGCCCGAGGTGTTGGCTATGAGGCCGCGCATTCCCGCGAGCTGTTTTATCTGGTTCATGGAGCCGCGCGCGCCGGAATCGGCCATCATGAAGATGGGGTTGTTGGAGTCGAGGTTATCCTGAAGCGCTCCCGCCACGTCGTCGGCGGTCTTCTGCCAGGTCTCTATTATGCCCTTGTAGCGCTCGTTGTTGGAGATGACGCCGCGGCGGAAGTGGCGGTTTATGCTCTCTATCTTCTCCTCGGCCTCGGCGATGAGCGTCTGCTTCTGCGGGGGCACGACCACGTCGTTTATCGAGACAGTTATGGCTCCGCGGGTGGAATATTTGAAGCCCTGAGCCTTTATCTCATCGAGCATCTCGGCGGTAACGGCGGGGCCGTTAATTCTTATGCAGGCGTCGATTATCTTGCCGAGCTGCTTCTTGCCCACAAGGAAGTCTATCTCGAGCTTGAACATATCCTCCTCGCTCTCGCGGGGGACGAAGCCGAGGTTCTGCGGAATGGGACGGTTGAAGATGAGCTTGCCCACCGTGGTCTCGACCAGACGGTGTTTGAGCTTGCCGTCTATCTCGCGGTAGAGCCTCACCTTTACCCTCGCATGCAGCGAGACCTCGCCGTCGGCATAGGCCATCATGACCTCGTCCTCGTCGCGGAAAACCTTGCCCTCGCCTTTCTCGCCCTCTCGCTCGAGGGTCATGTAGTAGCTGCCGAGAACCATATCCTGAGTCGGGACGGTTACGGGACGGCCGTCGGAGGGCTTTAAGAGGTTGTTGGCGGCGAGCATGAGGAAGCGCGCCTCGGCCTGAGCCTCGGCGGAGAGCGGAACGTGGACGGCCATCTGGTCGCCGTCGAAGTCGGCGTTGTAGGCCGTGCAGACCAGCGGGTGCAGCTTGAGGGCGCGGCCCTCCACTATAACGGGCTCGAAGGCCTGTATGCCCAGGCGGTGCAACGTGGGCGCGCGGTTGAGCAGCACGGGGTGGTCTTTGATAACGACCTCGAGGCTGTCCCAGACCTCGGTGCGCATGCGCTCTATCATCTTGCGCGCGCTCTTTATATTGTTGGCCACCTCGTTTTCAACAAGGTGCTTCATTACAAAGGGCTTGAAGAGCTCCAGCGCCATCTCCTTGGGCAGACCGCACTGGTATATCTTGAGCTCGGGCCCCACGACTATAACTGAGCGGCCGGAGTAGTCCACGCGCTTGCCCAAAAGGTTCTGCCTGAAGCGGCCCTGCTTGCCCTTGAGCATATCCGAAAGGGATTTCAGGGGCCTGTTGTTCGGGCCGGTTACGGGCCTGCCCCTGCGGCCGTTGTCTATGAGCGCGTCGACGGCCTCCTGAAGCATCCGCTTCTCGTTGCGCACTATAATATCGGGCGCGCCGAGCTCTATTAGCCTCTTTAAGCGGTTGTTGCGGTTGATAACGCGCCGGTAGAGGTCGTTCAAGTCGCTCGTGGCGAAGCGGCCGCCGTCGAGCTGTACCATCGGGCGTATGTCCGGCGGTATGACGGGCACTACGGTCAGTATCATCCACTCGGGGCGGTTGCCGCTCGTGCGGAAGGCCTGAATAACGTCGAGCCGCTTCAGGAGCTTTATCTTCTTCTGGCCGGAGCTGGCGGCTATATTCTCCACCAGCTGGGCGGCCAGCTCGTCGAGATCTATTTTTTCGAGCAGCTCCCTTATGGCCTGAGCGCCCATCGAAGCCTTGAACTCGTCCTCGTAGCGCTCGCGCATCTCGCGGTACTCGTTCTCGCTCAAGATCTGCTTTTCCTCAAGCGGGGTGAAGCCCGGGTCGGTCACGACATAGGCCGCGAAGTAGAGCACCTTCTCCAAATCGCGCGGGCTCATATCGAGCGTGAGCCCTATTCTGGAGGGCACGCCCTTGAAATACCAGATATGTGAGACCGGCGCGGCCAGCTCTATATGGCCCATGCGCTCGCGGCGCACCTTGGCGCGGGTCACCTCAACGCCGCAGCGGTCGCAGATCTTGCCGCGGTAGCGCAGGCGCTTATACTTTCCGCAGTGGCACTCCCAGTCCTTGGTCGGCCCGAAGATGCGCTCGCAGAAGAGACCGTCGCGCTCGGGTTTAAGGGTGCGGTAGTTTATGGTTTCGGGCTTCTTAACCTCGCCGTAGGACCAGTTCCTTATCTCATCGGGTGAGGCGAGTCCTATTTTTATAGACTCGAATACATTGTGGTCCATCTCAAGCCCTCCTTATATTTCTTCGCCGTCATCGGCGTCCAGGTCGTCCTCTTCGTCCTCGGCGATGTAGTCCTCGCCGCCGTCCTCGGTGTAGTCGTCCTGAACGTAGTCGTCGGCGTGTTCTATGCCGTAGCCGGAGCCCTCGCTCTCGATGACCTCGGCGTCGCCGGGCTCGCGGGAGGC
>JAUNBN010000051.1 GCA_030527085.1 Oscillospiraceae bacterium | reverse complement strand
TCCCGGGCCTTTGAGCCAGCGGCCCTTTTTCGCGTTCTCTTCGCCGGCGGGGACGGCCCAGTAGCTCTCAAAGCCCCGAAAATGGTCTATGCGAACGCCGTCAAAAAGCCCCGCGGCGGCCTCAGTTCGCCTTTTCCACCAGCCGTAGCCCTCCGCTTTAAGCTTTTCCCAATTATAAAGCGGGTTGCCCCAGAGCTGGCCCTCGGCGGAAAAGTAGTCCGGCGGAACGCCCGCGACCTCGCTTGCAAGGCCCTTTTCGTCCAGCACGAAATACTGCGGCGAGGCCCAGACTTCGCTGGAATCCATCGCTACGTAAATAGGCAAGTCGCCTATAAGCCCTACTCCCCTCTCGCGCGCGTAGGCCTTGAGCTCCGCCCACTGCCTAAAAAACAGGTATTGAACAAAAATGTGATATTCTATATCGTCTTTAAGCGCCGCGCGAGCGAGCTTGAGCGCCCAAGGCTTTCTTTGCCTCAGCGCCCTCGGCCACTCGCCGAAGGCCCTCATTGAGAACAGGCGCTTGAGTGCCATATAGAGCGCGAAGTCCTCTAGCCAGAAGGCGTTTTCCTCCCGAAAGCGCTTAAGCTCCCTGCTGTAACGCCCGCGAGCGCGCTCAAAGGCCTTTCGCAGTATTATTGGACGGTTTTTATAAAGCGCCCCGTAGTCGACTCTCAGCTCCTCGGCGCCCCAGAACAGCGCCGGGCACTCCGCTTCCTTTAAAAGCCCCTCGGATACCAGCTCCTCGAGGTCTATATAATAGGAATTGCCCGCAAAGGTCGAAAGGCACTGGTAGGGGGAGTCGCCGCAGCTCGTGCAGCCCAGCGGCAGAAGCTGCCACCAGCTCTGGCGCGCCTCGCTCAAAAAGTCTATAAAGGCGCGCGCCTCGGCTCCTAAGCTTCCTATTCCATATTTTGAGGGGAGAGCAAAAAGCGGCAGTAAAATGCCGCTGCTTCGCTTTAGCTCACGCGCGCTCAAGGCTGCTGCCCCTTCACGCGAGAGTTTTTAAAGGTTCTTTTGCCTCGTGGCATTCTCGGCCTTTCCGTGGGTTTAGTTCGGGGGAGCGCCCCAACTGTGTTCCTTCCGCTGTATTCCCCGCTTTTAAGTCGCCCTCAGCGCTTTTAAGGGGCAGCGCGGCTTTTCTTTAAAGCTCCAGCGTCCTGACTATGCGCTCCACCGCGTCTTTAATGAAGTCGCGCGGGCAGGCGAGACAGATTCGCATAAAGCCCTCACCGCCCGTTCCGAAGCGCGCTCCGGCCTCGAGAGAGAGCCTGCCTTTCTCAATAAGCTCGCGCTCAAAGGCGAGGGAGTCCGCGCGGTAGGCCGAGAAATCAACCCAGGCGAGGTAGGTACCCTCGGTCGGAGCCATTTTGGCCTCAGGGAGCCTTTCGGCCAGCAGCTGCCTTAAATACGCGAAGTTGCCGTCTATGTAGGCCTTGAGCTCGTCCAGCCAGTCCTCGCACTCGGCGTAGGCCGCCGTGGCGGCCGCTATGCTTATCGGGTTTATCAGGCACTCGCCTATGGCGAAGCGCAGCTTTTCGCGCAGCTCGGAACTGGGGCAGACGGAGAATGAAACGCCCATTCCCGCTATATTAAAGCTCTTGGTAGGCGCGCAGCAGACCACTATATCCTGCGCTCGAGGGAAAAGGCGCAGCAGCGCCGTGTTCTTTACTTCTCCGCGGCCGAGGTCGCAGTGTATCTCGTCGCTTATGAGGACTATCTTGTTTTTTGAGCATATCTCGTAAACGCGCCTCAATTCCGCCTCGCTCCAGACCCTGCCCGCGGGATTGTGCGGCGAGCAGAGTATCATGAGCTTCGCGCCCGGCAGCGCGGCCTTCTTCTCGAGGTCCCCGAAGTCCATTTCGTAGGAGCCGCCGGGCAGTTTTATAAGCGGGTTTTCAATGAGCGTGCGGCGGTATTTGTCAACCGTGCGCTTGAAGGGCGCGTAGACGGGCGGCTGGATAATAACGCCGTCCCCCTCCCCGCTCAGCGCGCTTACGGCGGCCTCAAGCGCGCTCACAACGCCGCAGGAAAACACCAGCTCTTCGGTATTGATTCCCCAGCCGTGGCGGCGCGAGTAAAAGGAAGTCAGCGCGTCGAGAAAGGGCTTTTCGCCGAAGCGGGTGTAGCCGAAGATGCGGCGGTCGGCCGTGCGCTTAATGGCCTCTATTATCGGCGGCGCGCAGGAGATATCCATGTCGGCTATCCACATGGAGAGAACGTCCTCGGGCAGGGGTCTTCCGTCGCAGTCGATTTCCGTCTTTACCGCCGAGGTATTCAGGCGGCTGATGTGCTCGTCAAAGTTATACATAGCTTCCTCAAATGCTTGAATTCTTGATTTTTGATTTGCGCAGCGCTCTTGCTTGCGCGCTTTTATTTACTGCTCCCCCCGCCGAAGGCGGGGGAAACGCGCCGTCAAGCCCGCTGTTGTTTTTTCACTGTTCCCCCCGCCGAAGGCGGGGGGAATGCGGCGCCAAGTCCGCCTTTATTGAGTTTTCACGGAAAGATGATCTCGGGCGCGGGAACGAGGCCGAAATTCCTCAAAACGCAGTATACCGCTGCCACGGCCAGCGTCGCCATAAGAAAGCCGAACCAGCCCCTTACCCTTATGCGCCGTCCGAGAAAAACTCCCGCCGCCTCGCAGGCCAGCGTGTAGGCCGTCATCAGCGCCGCGAGCAGCGGCACGGGGTTTAGGAGCGCCGAGCGCAGGAGCCTTAAGTGGGCCAGCTCGTAGGCCGCCCGCGTCGCCCCGCAGGTGAGGCAGTAAAGCCCGGTAAAGCGGTTTACGGCGCAAGTAGGGAATCGCAGCCCCGAGTCGAACCAGAGCACCGCGAAAAGGGCTGCGGCCGCTATTGCGCCCAAATGAACGAGCAGCAATCGCAGACTCTGCTTCGAGGCCGCGTTCAGGCGCGGCGCCTTAGAGGGGCAGTCCGTCGGTGAAGTGCTCGAAGAAGTCATATACATCGTGGCTGCCGCTGTAGCCGCTGCCGAAGGAAGCGGTAGCGAAGGCGAAAATACAGAAAACAATGCTGCTCAAAAGCCCTACTCCGCCGCAGATAAGGCCGGCTATGGCCAGCGAGCGATTAGCGCTGTTTATGCCGATTATGCCAAAGACGACGGCCAGAATACCTAAAAGGATACCGCCGCCGCAGGTGAGGCAGCAGGGCATTGAAACTATGCCGCAGATAAGCGCGGCTATGCCCGCCCAGTCCTTATCTGTGCGCTGAGTCCCGCCGTAGGGCGAGCTGCCGTAGCTCTCGCGCGTGTAAGCGCCCGCATCGGCCAAGGGCGGCTGAACGCCCGCAAAGGGCGAGCCCCCCTCGTTTTGAACGGGCGGCGTTTCGTTCAAGGGCTGCGCCGCGCCGCTTTCAGCCCCGGCGGGCTTTTCGAGCTTCGCGCCGCACTTCGTGCAGTAAACGGCGGAATCGGCTTCTTCCGAGCCGCAGTGATTGCAGATTATCATTCAGGTGTAAACCTCCCTCAACATGCTTGCCATATATTATAACACGGCAGGGCAAGGCGGGCAAACGGAGAGAACACAGTTAAAACCCATGCGGGATACCCCCCTCTAAACATTTTTAGTTGCAAAAGAAAGGCGGGCAAACTATAATTTATAGTCAAATAAATAAAAAAGGGGCGCAGTTTATGTTGAAGAATACCTATTTGCAGGAAGTCTACGGGGAGGCGAGCCGCCGCAGCGCGGGAGAGAAGGAGTTTCTCCAGGCCGTGCTTGAGGTGCTGGAATCGCTCGAGCCCGTAATCGAGAGAGACCCCTCCTACGAAAAGCTCGGAATTATCGAGCGTCTGATCGAACCCGAGCGCTTTATCCAGTTCCGCGTGCCCTGGGTGGACGACTCCGGCAAGGTGCGCGTCAACCGCGGCTACCGCGTGCAGTTCAATTCCGCAATAGGCCCCTACAAGGGCGGGCTGCGCTTTCACCCGAGCGTAAACGCCTCGATAATCAAGTTCCTGGGCTTCGAGCAGACCTTTAAAAACAGCCTGACCACCCTGCCCATGGGCGGCGGCAAGGGCGGCGCGGATTTCGACCCCAAGGGCAAGAGCGACGGTGAGGTAATGCGCTTCTGCCAGAGCTTTATGAGCGAGATCTTCCGCCATATAGGCCCCGACACTGACGTACCCGCCGGCGACATCGGCGTGGGCGGCCGCGAGGTCGGCTTCATGTTCGGGCAGTATAAGCGCCTCAAAAACGAGTTCACCGGCGTGCTCACGGGCAAGGGCCTTTCCTTCGGCGGTTCGCTCGCCAGAACCGAGGCCACCGGCTACGGAGCCTGCTACTTCACCGAAGAAATGCTCTCCCACCTCAAGGGCGAGAGCCTCAAGGGCAAGCGCGTGGTTATAAGCGGCTCGGGCAACGTGGCTACTTACTGCGCCGAAAAGCTCCTCCAGCTCGGCGCGCTGCCCGTAACAGTCTCGGACTCCTCGGGCTATGCTTACGATGAAAAGGGCATAGACATAGCGCTCCTCAAGCAGATAAAGGAGGTCGAGCGCGGCCGCGTGAGCGACTACGCCGCGCGCAGGCCCGGCGCGAAGTACGGCGAAAACTGCCGCGAGGTCTTTACCGTACCCTGCGACGTCGCCATGCCCTGCGCCACTCAGAACGAGCTCGACGAGACGAGCGCCGAGGCGCTCATAAAGAACGGCGTTATAGCCGTGAGCGAGGGGGCCAATATGCCCTGCACTCCCGGCGCGGTTGAAAAACTCCTCGCCGCCGGAGTGCTCTTCGGCCCGGCCAAGGCGGCCAACGCGGGCGGAGTCGCCACCTCCGGCCTGGAGATGTCGCAGAACTCCCAGCGCTACTCCTGGAGCTTCGAGGAGGTAGATTCCAAGCTGCACGATATAATGAAAAAGGTCTACCGCTCGGCGGCCGAGGCGGCCGAGGAGTACGGCATGGCGGGCAACATACTCGCCGGAGCGAACATCGCGGGCTTCTTAAAGGTAGGCGCGGCGATGAAGGCTCAGGGGATAGTTTGAGCTCCAAAAGAAACACAATCGAAATAAACTTGAGCGACGGCCCTCACGCCGTCGCTCTTGCTCGCAAGCGGATAAAGCGCATTAACCTGAGGGTAAGCGCCACGGGCGAGCTCTCCCTCTCCGCGCCCTTATATGTGAGCACAGCGGAAATTGAGGCCTTTCTTGAAAACAGGCGCTGCTGGCTCGAAAAGGCGCTCGAGCGCCAGCGGCAGCGCGCCCAAAACGCTCCCGAGCCCGACGAGATACGACCGGGCGGGCGGATTCGCGTCTGCGGGCGCTTCGTGCCAATTCTGGCAGTCGAGGCGAAAAAAGCCTCGGCGGAGTATTCGGCCGAGGGCTTGAAAATCGGGGTGTACGAGCTTTCAAACGAGGCTTTCGAGGCAGCGGTGGATAAATGGCGCAGAAGGGCGGCGAAAAACTATCTCGCCGCTCTCACGGCTGAAATGCTGCCGCGCTTTGAGCGCTACAATATTCCCCCGCCTTCTATAAGCGTCAAGAAAATGAAGACGCGCTGGGGCTCCTGCAGCACGAAGAAGGCCCATGTAAACTACAATATAAAGCTGCTCTCGCTGCCCCCTGCCTGCGCGCGCTATGTCGTCGCGCACGAGCTCGCGCACTTCGCGGAAGCTTCCCACGGCAGGCGCTTCTACGAGATACTGAAAGAGGTCATGCCCGACTACAAGGAGCGCGAGCGGCTTTTGAAAAAGGAGAGCTGCTCCCTTTAAAAATCCGGTGGGATTTCAGCTAAAGATGAGCCGCAAGGCCTCGTTTCAGCAGGGGCTTATCCAAAAGCGGGTTCGCCGCCGCGTTTCATCCTCCTTCGGCCAAGGGTATTAAGTCAGGGTGTTTCCCCCGCGGGGAAGCACCCTGAAATATCGCGCAGCTGAGATTATTGCCCTTGCCTCCGAGGGCGGAGCGGGCAACCGAGTCACGTCATTTAGAAGAGGCTCATAAATCTTATACATTAAACCTGAACAGCGTCACGTCACCGTCGCGCATAACATAGTCCTTGCCCTCGCTGCGCACCAGGCCCTTTTCCTTCGCCGCGGCCATGGAGCCGCAGGCGGCCAGCTCCTCGAAGGCTATAATCTCCGCGCGGATAAAGCCGCGCTCTATGTCGGAGTGTATCTTGCCCGCGGCCTCGGGGGCCTTAGTTCCTTTTTTTATCGTCCAGGCGCGAACCTCTGGCTCGCCCGCGGTCAAAAAGGAAATCAGCCCCAGCAGGGCGTAGCTCTCGCGAATCAGCTTGGAAAGGCCGCTCTCCTCCACACCGAGCTCCTTTAAGAACTCCTCACGCTCGGCGGGCTCGAGCGAGGCTATCTCCTGCTCGGCCTCGGCGCAGACTGCTATTACGCCCGCGCCCTCTTCAGCCGCGCGCCCGGCGACCTTTTTATAGTGCTCGCTCTCCTTTGCTCCCTCAAAGAGCTCGTCCTCGCCTATATTCGCGGCGTAGATTACGGGCTTAAGCGTGAGCAGGGGTATCTCCGAGAGCAGCGCGGCCTCGCTCTCCCCCGCCTCAAAGGTACGCGCGCACTCTCCGCTCGAAAGGTGCTCCATCAGCCGGTTCAAGAGCTCAAGCTCTCCCTGAAGCTTTTTATCTCCCTTTAAAGCCTTGGCAGTTTTGTCTATGCGGCGCTCGAGCAGTTCCATGTCCGAGAGGATGAGCTCGTAGTTTATCGTGTCTATGTCGCGCAGGGGGTCTACGCCGCCCTCAACATGGGCCACCTCGCCGCTCTCAAAGCAGCGCACGACATGAACCGTAGCGTCCGTCTCGCGTATGTGGGATAAAAAGCGGTTGCCCAGCCCCTCGCCCTTGGAAGCGCCGCGCACGAGCCCCGCTATATCGACGAACTCCACCGTCGCGGGAATTATTTTTTTCGGCTTATACATCCCCGCCAGCACGTCCAGCCTGCCGTCCGGCACGGCCACAACGCCAACATTGGGCTCTATGGTGCAAAAGGGGTAATTCGCCGCCTGCGCCCCCGCGTTGGTTATGGCGTTGAAAAGCGTGCTCTTGCCCACGTTCGGAAGGCCTACTATGCCCAGCTTCATAATGCTAATGCTCCTTTGAGAGTGTGCCTCTTGTTCGAAGTTTCACCGTGTCTCCCCCGCCGGAGGCGGGGGAGACACGCCTTAAACGCGCTTCAATGCCGCCCTCTAGCCTTTAAGCGGACTTTTCCCTGCATATCTCCCGCCGCAGACAAAGGAGAACGGCATCAAGCGAGCTTTCAGCCAGCCCCGCGCCTTTAAGCGGACTTTTCCCTGCATATCCCCGCCGCAGGCGGGGGATATGCAGCACCGAACGCGCGTTCAGCCTGCCGTCGTTCTACTTTAAGCGGCTTGTATATTAACCCTATTATAAGGTATAATCAAGGGCAGTCAAGGCGGCTTGTCAGAGAGAGGCGTCCCGCTCTCGCGGATTTTTCACCGTGTTTCCCCCGCCTACGGCGGGGGAAACAGCGCATAAAACACGCACTCGGGGACACCCTCTAAGAGAGAAAAGCGCCCCCCGCGCGGTTTTTGCCGCGCACGCTTCAGGCCGCTTCCAAGAGAGTTTATTTGCGCCGCCCGCGGAGCTTTTTCGGCGCTTCGCGCGAAAGGAAAGGAATATGGCAAAGACAAAGATACTGGTAGTTGACGACGAAAAAAACATCTGCGAGCTTCTGAGGCTCTACCTTGAAAAGGACGGCTACGAGGTGCTCATGGCCCATACCGGCCGCGACGCCATAGACATGGCCCGCTCGGACTCACCCTCGCTCATTCTTCTCGACATCATGATGCCCGACGTGGACGGCTGGGAGGCCTGCCGCTCGATAAGGGAGTTTTCAAAGGTTCCCATCATAATGCTCACGGCTAAAGGCGACGTTTTCGATAAGGTCATGGGCCTGGAGCTGGGCGCGGACGACTATATCGTAAAACCCTTCGACACCAAAGAGGTAGTGGCGCGCATAAAGGCCGTGCTGCGCCGCACCGAGGGCGAAGGCGACAATAAAGAGGTCAGCTACGACAAGCTCTCCGTGAACCTCGAGCGCTACGAGCTCAAGGTGGACGGCAAGCGCGTGGACACCCCGCCTAAGGAGCTGGAGCTGCTCTATCATCTCGCAAAAAACCCCAACCGCGTGTTCACGCGCGACCAGCTGCTCGACGAGGTCTGGGGCTTTGAGTATTTCGGCGACAGCCG
>JAUNBN010000050.1 GCA_030527085.1 Oscillospiraceae bacterium | reverse complement strand
GATAACATCCCCGAGCGCGGCGCAGGCTCCGCCCCAGAGCGGGCCGAAGAGTATGGCCGCGACGCCTATCGGGAGAAAGGAAAAGCCTATCTTTATCAGGTACTCCGCCGTTGGCGGTATGTTTATTGAGAGAAAGCGCGAGAGCACAACCTGCATGGCCGTAAGCAGCCCGAGATAACAGAGTCTTTTTATTCTGTAGCTCAAAAGCCTGACCTCCTAATAAAATGGGAGCGCCGCTGCCCCGCACTTTTTCGCTGTATTGCACCGAAGGCAAGGAAAACACAGCATCGCACCTGTTTTGGACAACAACCCGTTAAAGCCCGCTCAAGGCTGCAAAAAGCCCCCGCGCAGCTCCTCAAGGGCCTCGAGCGCGCTTCTCTCGCAGTCCTCTCTGAGCAGGCTCGCGGAGCGCCTGAGGCTATTGCGGCGCGTCTCGCCAAGATAGGAAGCGCGGGCGAGCGCCTCTATTTCGAGCGCGCGCAGCGCCCCCAGACAGAGCGCCAGACTCGAGGCGGCAGAAGCCCTCTCGAGCGCGCTCGCGGTGTTTACGGCCTTTGAGATGAGTGCGGCGGCCTCACTGACGCTGCGCATGAGGTTCAGCGTCACAGAGCCCGCTGCCCAGTAGGCCTCCTCGAGCGCTTCGTTTCGCTTTTCAGCTCCCGCGGGCGCGAGCGGCGGCTTGCGAAGCGCGGCGCGTATATTGTCCTCGGCCTCGCGGTCGGCCTCGGCGAGCTCCGCTAAGCGCGCGGCCAGAACGCCCGAGCGCGCCTCGGGCTCGTCTCTTTCTTTGTCGGCTGCTTCACCGAACTTGAGGACGGTCAGCTTTGGTCTGCCGCCTTCGCCCGCAAGGTACAGCGCGAGCGAGACGGCAAGCGCCGCGGCGTCCCCGCAAAGGGCCGAGGGCCCGCGGCGGCCAAGTTCTTCCTTTATTTCAGAGAGCGGCTTGCTTTCGTAAGACATATATCCTCACTTTCAGCCGGCGGCGTGAGCCTTCAGGGGAGAGGCCTCTTCGGCTGCGGCCTCCTCCTCATAGAGGGGTTCTATTCTCTTCTTATACACATTTCGGTAGGCTATTAGCGTAAAGATCAAAGACGCAACCTCGGCTATAACAAAAGAATACCACACATAGTTAAGGCCATAGCTTCTCGCCAGCAGGTAGGCCGAGGGCAGCAGTACCACTATCTGCCTCATGCAGGAGTTTATAAGGCTTATTGAGCCTATGCCTATACCCTGGAACATGTTTCCCAATACTATTGATATAGCGCTTATCGGGAAGGCGATGCAGATGCAGCGGAAGGCGCGCGTGCCTATGGCCAGCATATTCTCGTCCGCGTCGAAGAGCCCCAGCAGCAGGTGCGGCGCGAGCAGGAAGATAATCATTCCCGTAGTGAGGATAGTCATCGCGGCGATGTTCGCGAGCTTGACCGCGCGCATTATGCGGTGGGGACGCCGCGCGCCGTAGTTGTAGCCCACAATTGGCACCAGTCCCTGCACCAGGCCGAACACCGGCATATAGATAAAGCTGTTGAGCTTGTAGTAGGCCCCGAAGACCGCCACGGCGGTCGTGGAGAATACTATGAGTATCTGGTTCATAAATACGTTCATAACCGAGCCTATGGCGTTTAAGACCGTTACGGGTATGCCGACGCGGTATATCTCCTTGACTGTGAGCCAGTCGATTTTGAAGTTCTTGAAATCGAAGTGTATCTCGTGATTTTTCAGGTGGTTCAGAGCCAGCGAGACTATCGCCGAGGTGAACTGCCCCATAACCGTAGCTATGGCCGCGCCGCGAATGCCCAGCTCCGGAAAACCGTAGCGGCCGAAGATGAGTATGGGGTCGAAAACTATGTTTACGACGGCTCCCGAAATCTGCGAGACCATGCTGAGCATACTCTTGCCCGTAGCCTGAAGCAGCCGCTCGCCCATAACCGCGAGCATCACCCCCGCGCTGTAGATAAGGCAGACCGAGAGGTAGTCCACGCCGAGCTGTATGAGCTGCTCGTCGTCCGTGAAGATGGTGAACCAGGTTCTCGTCAAGGTGAGACCGAAGACCAGAAAGACCACATAGGCTGCCAGCGAGAGAAAGAGGCCGTTGTTTGCCGCAGCGTTCGCGCCCTCGAAATCCTTAGCGCCCAGCCTGCGCGAGAGCAGGGAGTTCGTGCCCGCGCCAGTGCCCAGCGCAACGGCTATAAGCAGCATCTGCGCCGGAAAGGCCAGCGAGGTGGCCGTCAGCGCGAGCTCGGAGAGGTCGGCAACATAGATGCCGTCCACTATATTGTAAAGCGCCTGCACGAACATGGACACCATAAGCGGCAGCGACATACTCATCAAAAGCCGCCCGACGCTCTGGGTGCCGAGCCTGTTTTCTCTTCTTTCTTCCATTTTCCCTCTGAATGCTGTTCCTTATTTATTTTTCGTGTTATTCTAGCACATATAAAATATAACTACAATACAGAGCAAAAGGCGGGGAGTGGATCAAAAGCGGATATGCTGTCTTTCCCCCGCCTACGGCGAGGGAAAGACAGTGAAAAAGCGTGCAGAAGGGGCACTCCTCAAAAGGCGGCAGTGTCCGGCCGCGTGGAATTTGCGTTCAGGTTTTCCCCCGAAGGGGGAATACAGCCTGAATAACTTCAGGCCGTTTCCAATTAAAAATAATGATTGACAGCGGTAACTTCGGCGTGTATAATATTCTAGCGCGCGAATGCGCCTATTTATTGCGTCACGGGAGCTTTAAAGCTCTTATCACATTCGAGGAGGTGCAAAAATGGCGGTACCCAAAAGAAGAGTTTCCAAGGCTAGACGAGACAAAAGACGCTCCTCTGTGTGGAAGCTTCCCGTCCCCGGTTTCGCAAAGTGCTCCCACTGCGGAGAGCTTATGGTCCCTCACAGGGTCTGCGGAAACTGCGGCTACTACAACGGCCGCGAGGTCATAAACAAGGAAGCCTGAAGAAGGAAGAGCCAAAGGCGGGGTGTATCCTCGCCTTTTTCATAATAAAAAATGCAGCGCCGCGGCGCTTTTGGGTGAAATATGTCTAAACAGACGGCGACGATAGTCGGCAGGCCGAACGTCGGCAAATCGACGCTATTCAATAAATTGATAGGCGAGCGGCGCTCCATAGTGGACGACACTCCCGGAGTGACGCGCGACCGCGTCCTGGGCGAGTGCGAGTGGGGCGCTTACCGCTTCGACCTCATAGACACCGGCGGCCTCGACGAGGGCAAGGACGAGATAATCTCGCGCATACGCGAGCAGGCCGAGACCGCCATAGCGCTTTCGGACGTCATAATAATGGTCTGCGATTTGCGCAGCGGCCCCACCGCCGCCGACGAGGAGATAGCCGCCATGCTCAGAAAGAGCGGGCGGCCCATAGTGCTCTGCGTCAATAAATGTGACTCCACGGGCGCGGCCCCGCCGGAGCTCTACGACTTCTACTCCCTCGGCCTCGGCGAGCCCCTGCCCGTCTCCTCCGTTCACGGCCACGGCACCGGCGATTTGCTCGACGAGATATGCTCTCACTTAAAGCCCGATTCCGATGAGGAACCGGAGGCCGAGGATATAAAGGTCGCCGTTATAGGGAGGCCAAATTCGGGTAAGAGTTCGCTTGTGAACAGGCTTCTGGGCGACGAGCGCATGATAGTCTCGGACGTGGCGGGCACGACCCGCGACGCCATAGACAGCTATTTTGAGAACGAGCAGGGCAGGTTTACCCTTATAGACACGGCCGGAATGCGTAAAAAGGGCCGCATAAGCGAGAGTGTCGAGCGCTACAGCGTGCTGCGAGCGCTCGCGGCTGTGGGCCGCGCGGACGTCTGTGTTATAATGGTGGACGCCACCGAGGGCTTCGCCGAGCAGGACAGCAAGGTGGCGGGCTACGCCCACGAGGAGGGCAAGGGCTGCGTTATAGCCGTCAACAAATGGGACCTCGTTGAAAAGGACGGCAAGACCATGGAAAAGCTGCGCAAGAGGTACGA
Source organism: Oscillospiraceae bacterium (assembly GCA_030527085.1). Classification (GTDB taxonomy): domain Bacteria; phylum Bacillota; class Clostridia; order Oscillospirales; family Ruminococcaceae; genus JAUNBN01. Next base: position 4,255 of record JAUNBN010000050.1, on the reverse strand, counting down.
GCAGGACTTTTCCTTCATGTCCTACGCGCCCATAGTTTTCATCTCCGCTAAAGAGGGGCAGCGCCTTGACAAGCTTTTGGAGCTTGTCAAGCTGGCTGACGCTTCAAACAGGCAGAGGATAACCACCGGGCAGTTAAACGAGCTGCTCGCGCGCGCGACGGCGAGGGTTCAGCCCCCCTCGGACAAGGGCAAGCGCCTTAAAATTTACTACATGACCCAGGCTTCCGTGAGGCCGCCGACCTTTGTGGTCTTTGTGAACCGCGCCGAGCTCTTCCACTTCTCCTACCAGCGCTATATCGAAAACCGCCTGCGCGAGGCCTTCGGCTTCGAGGGCACGCCTGTCCGCTTCGTCACCAGAGAAAGGGGAGATTAAATTGAACGTCTGGCTCGCTGTACTTCTGACCGCCCTCGAGGCCTACCTGCTGGGCTCCCTCTGCTTCGGGATCATCTTCACAAGGCTCTTTATACATAAGGACATACGCGAGTTCGGCAGCGGCAGCGCGGGAATGACCAATGTTCTGCGCGCCGTAGGCGCCGTTCCCGGCGCGCTCACGGGTCTCGGCGACTTCGTAAAGGGCGCGGCCGCCATAATCTTGGGCCGTTTCATCTTTTCAAGCGCCTTTTTGGACCCCTATCTGGGAGGCTACCTTGCGGCGCTCTGCGCGCTCTTGGGCCATCTCTTCCCCCTCTACTTCGGCTTTAAGGGCGGCAAGGGAGTCATGATAACCGCGGGGATACTGCTTGTACTCAACCCCTGGCTGCTGCTGATAGTAGGCCTGGTCTTTATTGCTGTGTTTGCGGCATCGAGGATAGTTTCCCTATCCTCAATCTCGGCGGCGGCCTCTCTGCCCCTTGCCAATCTCGCGCTGGCTTTTATGACGGATTCTGAGAAGCTTTTTTCGACGCTCTTCGCACTCGTAATGGGCGCTCTTGTGATCTACATGCACCGCAGCAATATCCGCCGCCTCAGAGCCGGCGAGGAAAAGAAGATAGTTATTAAAAAGAAAGAAAGCGAATAAAGCGAGGCCTTAAGCCATGCAGCTTGAAACTACTTTACTCATACTCGCCTGCGCCCTCGGCGCGGGCTCCCTTATACTGAGCATAGTCCTTCTTTCGCGGCTCTCGCGCCGTGAGCAGAGCGGGGGCGAGATACTCCAGACCCTGCGCCAGGAGCTTTTGAGCGAACAGCGCGAGTCGCGCAAGGAGACGGCCTCCAACCTCTCTGTTATGGGCGACATGATGCAGAAATCCCAGCAGAGCGCCTTTGTGAGGCAGGACTCCCGCCTCGACGCGCTCACAAAGGGACTCTCGGACTCCCTGCGCTCGATAGAAGAGCGCTTTAAAAGCTACTCGATGCAAAGCGAACAGAAACTCGACAATATGCGCACGACTATGGAAAACCGCCTCGCCTCTTTGCAGGAGGACAACAACAAAAAGCTCGAGGCCATGCGACTCACCGTGGACGAAAAGCTGCAGAGAACGCTCGAGGAAAAGCTCGCCTCCTCCTTCAGCCTCGTTAACGAGCGGCTCGAGCAGGTCTACAAGGGCCTGGGCGAGATGCAGACCCTCGCCACGGGCGTGGGCGACCTCAAAAAGGTGCTCTCGAACGTAAAGACCCGCGGCGTGCTCGGCGAGATACAGCTCGGGGCCATTCTCGAGCAGATAATGCCGCCCGAGCAGTACGAGCGCGAGGTAGTGACTAAGCCCGGCTCGCGCGAGCGGGTCGAATACGCCGTAAAAATGCCCGGGGAGGACGGCGGCGTGGTCTACCTGCCCATAGACGCTAAATTCCCGCTCGACGCCTACAACGAGCTTCTGGAGGCCTACGACAGCGGCGAGAGCGCCAAGGTGGATATTGCCGTAAAGCAGCTGACGGGCCGCATCAGGCTCTTTGCCAAGGATATACGCGACAAGTACCTCGACCCGCCCAACACCACGGACTTCGCCATACTCTTTCTGCCCGTTGAAGGGCTCTACGCCGAGGTGACGCGCCAGAGCGGGCTGCTCGAGGCCCTGCAGCGCGACTACAAGGTGAACATCGCCGGGCCCACCACGATGGCGGCGCTGCTCAACAGCCTGCAGATGGGCTTCCGCACGCTGGCCATACAAAAGCGCTCCGGCGAGGTCTGGAAGGTGCTCGGAGCGGTCAAGACCGAGTTTGAGACCTTCGGCGCGGTGCTGGCCCAGACCCAGCAGCGCCTGGAGCAGGCGGGCAGCGAGCTGGACAAGCTCGTGGGCGTGCGCACAAGGCAGATACAGCGCAAGCTCAAGGAGGTAACGGCCATTCCCTCCGTCGAGGAGAGCGCGAAGCTTTTGGAGGAATAACGTAAAGGGCCGCCGGTGCGGGCCGGGTTCAATACGCTTCCCCCCCTGCCGAGGGCTAATTATAAATGAGGGCCCTCACGTCCCGGCCGCCATGACTTCGTTTACTTTAAAAAATTTAAAAAAGACGCAGAAACCCCCGAAAGATTTCGGGGGTTTTAAGTCGTGGAGCAACTTGAGCTAAATCTTAACTACCATCTTTTCCAAAACATCTCTTCTCAGATTCCATTGCCCGTGATAACTACCCGACGGGCATCCTTCACCGCCTGCTCAGGAATGCATTGAGCTATCCTCTCGTAAGAAAAGAAGTCGAGGATATCCGCAAGAAAACTCCTCATCTTCATAAAGTCTTTGTTTGTTTCCGTTTTTTTGGAGATGCTCGCAAGACACCGGCTTGACAAATCCTCCCGCGGCCACTAGAGTTGTTAAAAACTGCGGGCAAGCAATGCTTTTCAGCTCTGGGGACGCGGCTGCCCGGCGATTGAAGCTTTGGAAATAAACTATGAAAAAATTAGTAATAGCCGGCGCGGGTCAGATGGGCCAAATGGCGCTCAAGTTTGTGAACCGCGCGCAGTATCAGATTATCGGCTTTGCGGATAATAACAGTTCTCTGCAGGAAGACTCTGCGGAGGACCTGCCTGTCTTTTCTTTTGATGAGGCGCTGGGTTTTGAGCCCGACTGCGTTTTGATTGCGGTAATGGGCGAGGAAAGGGCCGACGAGATTGAAGCCCAGCTGCGGCACGGAGGCTTTAAGGGCGAACTGCGCCGCCTTCGGGACTTTAGCCGGGATTTAGACGTGAGAGGCGCTCTGCTCTCGCTGCTGAAAGAGCGCATAGACCCCCTCGAGGGGGATATGGCCGAGTTGGGAGTTTACCGGGGCGACTTCGCAAGCCGGATAAACGCCCTCTTTCCGCGGCGCAAACTCTATCTCTTCGACACCTTTCAGGGCTTTGATCCCGGAGATATAGAAACAGAGCGCGAACGGGGGTTTTCTGCGGCGAAAAAGGGCGACTTTTCGGACACCTCCCTCGAGACGGTTCTCTTAAAAATGCCCTCGCCAGAGAGCGTCGTTTTGCGGGCGGGGCGCTTTCCCGATACCGCGGCGGGGCTTGAGGCCGTCTTTTCGCTGGTAAGCCTCGACGCCGACCTCTACGAGCCCACCCTGGCCGGGCTGCGCTGGTTTTATCCCCGCATGACAAGCGGAGGAGTTATTCTGCTGCACGACTGCCACAACAGGCGCTACCGCGGCGTAAGGGCGGCGGTAGATTCATTTGAAAAGGAGGCCGGGCGCTTGCTGCTGCTGCCCGTCTGCGATTTGCACGGCAGCGTAATGCTCGTCCGTCCGTGAGCTTTATATTTTTGTAAGGCGGCAAGCTGAGACAGCCAAAAGAATCGGCAGGGCGTTTTTCGCGCCCTGCCTCCTTTTTTTAAAACAGGTCTCCGGGGCTTCTCATTCGCCGCCGGTAGCCTTTTTGATTATGTAGTTTGCCGCCGCCGCGAGGTTTCCCGCCAGCGAAACGCAGGCGATTATGAAGCCCACGAGCGCCAATGTACGTGTGTTTTCCGCCTGCTCGCGGTATTCTATCTCCTCGGTATCTATTACCCTTCCGGCGTTTATCGTGACGCCGTCGCCCATGGTGATGACGAGGTAGCCCGCGTCGTTTATCCGGGCGTCGGCGATGCCCGAGGTGTTCGGGCTTTCCAGACCCCCGCTCAGGGGCGTCTCGCCGTCCTCTATTGTTTCTCCCTCGCTTGCTGCCGCGCCGGCCGAGGAGGCCGCCGCCTGCGAGCCGCTCACGACCGTAAAGCTGCTGGCGGTGCCGTCGGTATAGGTGATCAGGTAGGTGTCGGCGAGAGCGCCGGCCGCGCTTCTTCTTATGGTGTTTACGCCCCTGCCGTCCACCCCGTTGGTAACGCTGAAGGTCGTACGGTC
>JAUNBN010000049.1 GCA_030527085.1 Oscillospiraceae bacterium | reverse complement strand
CTACCCCTACTTCCACGCGCTCGAGTCCCGGCAGGACGTAGAGGTCCTCATGGAGGGCAAACGGCGCATCATGCTCGGCTCCAACAACTACCTGGGCCTCACGGCCGAGCCGGAGGTCATAGAGGCGGGCATCGAAGCGCTTAAGACCTACGGCACCGGCTGCTCGGGTTCGCGCTTTTTGAACGGCACGCTCACGCTGCACCTCGAGCTTGAGGCAGAGCTGGCTCAGTTTCTGCGCAAGGAGGCCGTGGTTACCTTTTCAACCGGCTTTCAGAGCAACCTCGGCATAATAAGCGCCATCGTGGGCCGCAGCGACTATGTGGTCTGCGACAAGGAAAACCACGCCAGCATCTACGACGGCTGCCGTCTGGCCTTCGGGCATATGCTGCGCTACGAGCACTCCGATATGCAGTCCCTGCGCCGCACGCTCGAGCGCATACCCGAGAGCGCGGGCATACTCATAGTCACCGACGGCGTTTTCAGCATGGGCGGCGACATAGCCCGCCTGCCCGAGATAGTTGAGCTCGCGCGAGAGTTCGGCGCGCGAGTTATGGTGGACGACGCCCACGGCCTCGGCGTGCTGGGCGAGGGCGGGCGCGGCACCGCCAGCCACTTCGGCCTTGAGGATGAGGTCGATATCTATATGGGAACCTTCTCGAAGTCTCTCGCCAGCCTCGGCGGCTATATGGCCACAACGGCCGAAATAGCGGACTTCGTGCGCCACGCCTCGCGCCCCTTCATCTTCTCGGCCTCCCTGCCCCCCTCGAACGCGGCCTGCGCGCTCGCGGCCCTCAGAGTGCTCAAGAAGAAGCCGGAGCTGCCGCAGAAGCTCGCGGCCATAGCGGAGTATATGCGCGCGGGCCTAACGGAGCGCGGCATAGCCCACAGGGAGTCCGTCACTCCCATTATCCCCCTTTATACATACGAGCCGATGCGCACTCTGGGCATAGGCGCGGCACTCTTTGATGCGGGCGTTTACGTCAACCCGACCCTGCCGCCCGCAACGCCGCCCGACCAGTGCCTCCTGCGAACGAGCCTCATGGCCACGCACACCGAGCCCATAATAGACGAGGCCCTCGATATAATAAGCGAGGTGCTGAGGAGGTCCGAATGGCAAAGGTAGCTATTGTCAGCGGGGGCAGCGGCGGCATAGGCCGCGCCTCGGCTCTGCTTCTGGCAAGAGAGGCCTGGAAAGTCTATGAGTTCTCCCGCTCGGGGCTCAGCGGCGAGGGTATTGTCCACCTTGCCGCGGACGTGTCCGACCGCGCCTCGGTCGAGAAGGCCGTGGGCGAGGTCATCAAGGCCGAGGGTCATATAGACCTGCTCGTGAACAACGCCGGAATGGGCGTTTCCGGCCCAGCCGAGTTCACCTCGGACGAGGATGTGCGCCGCATAATGGACGTTAATTTCATAGGCCAGCTCAACTGCGCGAGAGCCGTCCTGCCGCAGATGCGCGCTCAGAAAAGCGGGCGCATAGTGGCTTTGAGCTCCGTTGCAGCGCCCATAGCCATACCCTATCAGGCCTTTTATTCCGCGAGCAAGGCCGCCGTCTCCTCGCTGGCGCTCGCGCTGCGCAACGAGGTGAGGGATTTCGGCATAGAGGTAGCCGTCGTGATGCCCGGCGACGCGAGCACCGGCTTTACGGACGCGCGCAAAAAATGCCCCGGCGGTGAAATCTATCCCAAAGCCGAGGCCGCCGTAGGCGCTATGGAGCGCGATGAGCGCTCCGGCATGAGCCCAGAGCAGGTAGCGCGAGTAGTCTATAAGGCCGCGACGGACAAGAATCCCAAGCCCCTCTACACGGCGGGTTTTAAATACAAGTTCTTTGTAATGCTCTTCAAACTCCTGCCCGCGCGCGCTGCCTACCGGATAGTAGGCAAAATGTACTCCTGAAGTTTTTTATTGTAACTCCCCCGCCTTCGGCGGGGGAGTTACTTAATCCCAGCCTGAGGCCCCACGCGCGTTTTCTTTCGCTGCGCTTCCCCCGCCGAAGGCGGGGGAACACCATATTGATACGCCGCCTCATTTTTCAACAACAGTTGACTTGACTTAAGGCTCCGCGCGTGGTATAGTCGCAAAGGTATTTGAGGGAGTAGTCGCGCCTTAAAGCGGGCGGGCCCATGTCAACACCACTGCGCTCTGAATCGGAGCGCTGGCTGGGTCTGGGAGATTAAGCCTTTATCTCTATGACAAGACTCATGCCGGGAGAAGACCCGGCGTGGGTCTTTTTAAATCCGGCGCGCCAAATAGAACCCCGGAGGGAAAGAATGGATTTTTACAAACGAAGCGCCGAAGAGGCGCTGGAAGGCCTTGAAAGCTCGCGCGAGGGCCTGAGCTCACAGCGAGCCGCGGCTTTGCTGGCGGAAAAGGGCAGGAACAAGCTCAAGGAGGGGGAGAAGATTTCCCTTTTGAGCCGCTTCCTCAAGCAGATGAGCGACCCGATGATAATAATTCTGCTCTGCGCGGCGCTGGTCTCGGGCCTCACGGCCTTTTATTCCGGCGAGCCGCTCACGGACGTGTTTATTATTCTCGCGGTCGTGCTGCTGAACGCCACTCTGGGCGTAGTGCAGGAGAGCAAGGCCGAAAAGGCCATAGAAGCGCTCAATGAAATGAGCGCGCCGGAGAGCCGCGTCCTGCGCGACGGCCGCCCCGCAAAGGTCTTGAGCGAGGACATAGTCCCCGGCGACATAATCCTGCTTGAAGCCGGCGACGCGGTGCCCGCGGACGCGCGCCTTATAGAATGCGCCAGCCTAAAATGCGAGGAGGCCGCCTTAACCGGCGAGAGCGTGCCCGTAAGCAAGCAGACCGAGGCTCTCGAGGCCGAGGAGGGCAGGGCCGTACCCTTGGGCGACCGCTCCAATATGGTCTATATGGGCTCGAGCGTCGCCTACGGCCGCGCGCGCGCCGTGGTCTGCGCCACGGGCATGGAGACCGAGATGGGCAAGATAGCCGAGGCGCTCACCCAGGCCAAGGAGAACAAGACCCCGCTGCAGATAAAGCTTGCCCAGCTCAGCAAAACGCTCACCTGGCTCGTGCTCGGCGTCTGCGTCTTCATCTTCGCCTACGGCGCTTTGAGGGAGGGCAGCTTCACGCTCGACTCCATGCTCTCCAGCTTTATGATAGCCGTCTCGCTCGCCGTTGCCGCCATTCCCGAGGGGCTCGCGGCAGTAGTCACAATAGTTCTCTCCATTGGCGTTACCAAGATGTCGAAGCACAACGCCGTTATAAGGCGGCTCACCGCCGTTGAAACTCTCGGCTGCACGCAGATAATCTGCTCGGACAAGACCGGCACCTTAACTCAGAACCGCATGACCGTACTCGAGAGCTCGAGCTTCGATCAGGAACAGACCGCCCGGGCCATGGCGCTGTGCTCGGACGCCTACCCCGGCGCGGACGGCCAAGCCGAGGGCGAGCCCACGGAGTGCGCACTGGTGAACTACGCCGCCTCGCTGGGGCTTAAAAAGCCCGAGCTCGAGGCAAAGCTGCCGCGCGTGGGCGAAGCTCCCTTCGACTCCATGCGCAAGCTGATGAGCACCGTCCACGAGCGCGGCGACGGTACCTGCGTCCAGTACACAAAGGGCGCGCCCGACGAGGTCTTGAAGCTCTGCACACATTACCTCGGCGAAAAGGGCGAGGTGCTGCCGCTTGACGAGGCTGCGCGGGAGAGAATACTCTCGCAGAACAGGGATATGGCGCAGCGCGCGCTGCGCGTGCTCGCCGCCGCCAAGCGCGAATACGAGCGCCGCCCCGGGAGCTTCGAGCCCTCGGCGCTCGAGAGCGATTTGATCTTCCTGGGTCTCTGCGGCATGATGGACCCCGTGCGGCCCGAGGTAAAGGCCGCCATTGAGGAGTGCCGCGCCGCCTCGATACGCCCGGTTATGATAACCGGCGACCACCGTGACACCGCCGCCGCCATAGCCCTGGAGCTCGGCATAATAAGCGAGGCCTCCCAGGCCATAACCGGCGCCGAGCTCGACGAGCTGAGCGAGGAGGAGCTGGAGAGGCGAATAGAGGAGTTTTCGGTCTACGCGCGCGTGCAGCCCGAGCATAAGGTGAGAATAGTAAAGGCCTGGCGCGCGAGGGGCTGCGTGACCGCGATGACCGGCGACGGCGTTAACGACGCGCCCTCCATAAAGGCCGCCGACATCGGCGTGGGCATGGGCATAACCGGCACAGACGTCACCAAGAGCGTCGCGGATATGGTGCTGGCGGACGACAACTTCGCTACCATAGTAAACGCCGTGGGCGAGGGGCGGCGCATCTACGACAATATCCGCAAGGCCATACGCTTCCTGCTCGCCTCAAATTTGAGCGAGGTCATCTCCATCTTCGCGGCGACGGTTCTGGGCTTTACCATTCTCAACCCCGTTCACATACTCTGGATAAACCTCATCACGGACAGCCTGCCCGCCATAGCGCTGGGCATGGAGGCCGAGGAGCCGGACGTTATGCGCCGCCCGCCGCGCGACCCCAGAGACGGCATCTTCGCCGGGGGTCTCGGCACGGACGTGGCCTATCAGGGACCGCTCGTAGCCGTCCTCACGCTCGCCGCCTACTTCATAGGCCACTATATGGAATCCGGCTTGTGGGAGATAACCAACAGCCCCGACGGCATGACCATGGCCTTTATAACGATGTCCATGGCCGAAATCTTCCACTCCTTCAATATGCGCTCCGCGCGCGCCTCGGTCTTCTCGCTGCCCGGTCACAACCTCTGGCTCTACGGGGCCATGCTGCTGGCGCTGGCGCTCACCGTCTCGCTGGTCTACGTCCCCGTCCTCTCGGCGGCCTTCGGCCTCACCGTCATAACGCTCAGCGAATACGCCGTCGCGATGGCGCTCGCCTTCTCCGTCATACCGATAGTAGAGCTTGTCAAAGCCTGCCAGCGCACCTATGCGCACTCCAAATCAAGCCGCTGAACTATATATATCAAAACAAAACACGCCGCTTCGCTTTAAGTGGAGCGGCGTGTTTTATTTGAGGAGTGCGCCTGGGCGCTTTTTGCTGTATTCCTCCGCCACAGGCGGTGGATACAGCCTTAAATACCCGCTTTTGGAGCACTCCCGTTTTTTGCACATGGCTCAATTAAGGTTTTCAATCCTCAGGCCGCCTCGGCCTCGGCCTCAGCCGCCGCCTTTTCGGCGAGATACTGCTCCTTTGTGGTGCGAACGCAGTATTCGCTCTCCTCACCCGCGAAGATGACCCGCGCGAGATGCAGCTTTTCCTCGAGCACGAAGTGGAAGCCGTCGTAGAAGAGAGGGTCGTTCGCGGCGTAGTCGTTATCGAACTCCATATCGTAAACCGTCGCGCGCGACTTTAAAAAGTCTTTGTAGATGTCTATATAGTAGTCCAGCTCCAGCGGGTAGATAACCTCGTTCCAGATAACGCGGCTGCAATTGGGAATTACGAATATAAGCTCTATTCCGTTTTCCTCGCAGTAGCTTATTATCTCCTCAAGCTCGGCCAGGTAATCGAGCGGAGGGCTGTAGTCCGCGCACTGCGAGTAGATTATATAGGAGTATTCCAGCAAATCGAGGCGGTAGCCCTCGGCGCTGTAGTTGTCCGGCGGGCGCACGTCCTGTTCGAGAGAGGAGGGGTCGTCTACCGTGAGGCGCGCGGTCTCGTCGCCCGTAATGTCCGCCCAAACATTGGAGAAGGCCACCTCGAAATTGCCCGCGGCGTCCAGCCAGACATCGAAGTTGCCCAGGAACTTGAGCGGCTCGAGGGCCTTTTCTCTCGCGTCCTCAAAGCGCGTCTCGTTGCGGTGATTGTCGTTGAGCGTGTAGAAATCCAGCCCGAACACCACCTTTTTGAGCCCGGTGTGCCCGGCGGCGAACCAGAACTGCTCTATGCTCTCGTTGAGCGTGGCTCCCCCGTAGCAGAGCATGGTGTAGCGCTCGCCGGTCTGCTCCTCAATATAGTCCGCGTTGAAATTAGCCATGCGGCTGTCGCCGAGAACTATGTTTTCAGGCTGCTCGCGCAGCAGCTCGCGCAGGGCGCTCACAGAACGCGCGTAGTAGCGGCTCTCGCCCTTCAAGCCCCAGTAGTCGTAGGGCTCGAAGGCTATAAAGAGCGCCAGCAGCAGCAAGAAGGGAGCCGCGAATATAAGGAGTTTTTTTAACAGCTTCATCTCCCGCCTCCTTTAATAGCCCGCGTAGATAAAGGCGGAGCTCGCCGCCGCGCCCGTAGTTGAAATCAGATAGAAGACCGCCGTCAGCAGTCCCATCAGCCAGTAGAGCGCCCAGCGCGCCCTCTTGCCGAAGAGCGCCAGGGGATTGTAGTAGCTGAGAGACGCTCCCGCCGCCCTTTGCAGTCTTATATCAAAAAGCAGTGCCAGCGCCATCGCAATAATAATACCCGCCCAGAAGACGGCGAAGTATTTTTCGTCCGTGAAAACGCCTTTGGCGGCGTAGGAGTTGAAGAGCGTCAGCGTGTCGGTCAGGGAGACGCCGCGCCTGAATATGAGCGATACCATCGAGACGGCCGAGCTCAAGTCCGGCGCGCGGAAGAGCACCCAGCCCAGCGACGTGAGAATAAAGGTCAAGCCCGTGCGCAGCGTCCGCGCGAGGCCAAACGGCCGCAAATATGCCTCGCCCCGCTTCTTTGCAAGCAGCTCGTCAATGAGGCGGAAGAGCGCGTGCCAGAGCCCCCAGACCACAAAGGTGAGCGCCGCGCCGTGCCAGAGGCCGCTTATCGCGAAAACGATGAGTATGTTCAAGAGCTTGCGCTTAAACCCCTTTCGGTTGCCGCCCAGAGGGATATATATATAATCCCGCAGCCAGGAGGTGAGAGACATATGCCAGCGCGACCAGAAGTCTGTTATGCTGAAGGCGAAATAGGGAGCAAGGAAGTTCTCGCGCAGCTTAAAGCCCAGCACTTTCGCCGCGCCCAGAGCCATGTCGGTATAGCCCGAGAAATCGCAGTAGAGCTGAAGAGAGTAGAAGAAGACGGCGAAGAGGGCGGGCCAGCCCGCGGCGTTTAACTCGTCTGCCCAGACCCCGTCAACCAGAAGCCCGAGCGAGTCTGCCAGCACCAGCTTTTTAAAGGCCCCGCAGAGAAAGCGCTGAAGCCCCGCGGCGGCGTTTGAATAGCTGTAGCGGTGCTCTTCCTTGAACTGCGGCAGCATCTCCGAGGCTCTGGAGATGGGACCGCTCAAGATATAGGGGAAGAAGCTCGCAAAAAGCGCGAAGTACACAAAATCACGCTCGGGCTCCTCGCCTCCGTAAACGTCAACTAGATAGCCTGTGAGCTGCAGGGTGTAGAAGCTTATGCCCAGCGGCTGCACGAGCGGGGAGAGCGAGAGTGCCTCGAGGCCGAAGATCCCGCTGAATATGCCGGAGAAGAAGTTGAAATATTTCAAGACGAGCAGCGCGCCCAGAGGCAGGGATATTGCGAGGGCGAGGCGGAGCCTGCGCGCCTTTTTTTCAAGCGCGCCGCTTATCCAAAAGGCCGAGAAGTAGACGGCGGCCGCCGTGGCGAGTACCAGCAGGCCGTAGGCAGGAAGCGCCCACATATAAAAGACAAGGCTCGCGAGCAGCAGAAAGGGAGCCTGCAAGCGGCGGGGAAGCGCGAGGTAGGCGGCCGAGGCCAGAGCCAGAAATATTAAAAACACGGGTGTTGCGAAGCTCATAGACTCCTTTCTCCTCTCAGAATCCCCCGTATATAAACGAGGCGTTCTGCGCGCCGCGCGTTGCGGCGATTATATAAAAGAACATCACGCAAAGCCCCAGCGCTATGCAAAGCGGCCATTTAACGCGGCTTTTTATGCCCGCAAGCGGGTTGCAGGCGTCCGCCGCACCCTCGAGCGCGCGGCGGCGGGTTTTCCTGTCGAAGAGGACCAGCAGGATAAGGCCGAAGAAAAGGCCGCCGAAGAACACCAAGTAAAAGGGCGTGTCGGCCGAGACGTTGCGCGAGGCGAGGTACAAAAGCTGCTCGGCCACGCCGCTCAAAGGCGCGCTTTTAAAACAGCCGCTTACAACATACCAAGCGCTCTCGAAATCGGGCGCGCGGAAGAGCACCCAGCCCAGCGCGACCATCAAATCGCAAAAGAGCACCCTCAGCACTCTGAAGACCCCCTTGGGCCTTGAAAAGCCGGAGCCTAAAGCGCGCGAAAGCAGCTCGTCGCCTATGCGCAGCAGCGCGTGCCAGAGGCCCCAGACCACGAAGGTAAGCGCCGCGCCGTGCCAGAGGCCGCTTATCGCAAAAACAATAAGTATGTTGAGAAGCTTGCGCTT